>NZ_JAGGQS010000043.1:0-76725 GCF_018613175.1 Bacillus sp. ISL-47
GTCGTCATGACAGCTCTATGGCGACCTTTTTCGCTTTGCTTGGTTCCATGAAATCTTTGTTAGCCGCTTCACCGAGTTTCGTCTACGATATTCAATTATCTCCCCTGCAAAAACCAAAAGGAAAGGACACTCCCCAATGAAGTGTCCTTCCCTTTCTGCTATTTAGACGCAACACTGCCCTGAAAAACTCGATTTAATGCATCTGCCGCCTGCTCAATGGATTTTCTTCCCTGCTCGAGAGCTCCCGGCATCCAGAAGAAGCCATGAATCATGCCGTCATAGCGTTTCGCTTCGACTGGTACCCCTGCTTCTTTCAGGCGCTGTGCATAGGCTTCGCCCTCATCGCGGAGCGGGTCGAATTCCCCTGTGAGAACTAATGCAGGAGGAAGTCCGCTTAGGTCTTTTGCTTGCAGCGGTGAGGCATACGGATTCTTTCCGGCCTCTTCATCTTGTAAATAATGGTTCCAGAACCAGACCATGCTGTCTTTCGTTAACAGATAGCCATCTGCATTTTCAGTATAAGACTCAGTTGCATAGGAGTGGTTGGTTACTGGATAGATGAGCATTTGATAAGCAAGTGAAATTTCACCTTTATCTCTTGCCATCAAGGCAACAACCGCTGCGAGGTTTCCGCCGGCACTGTCGCCGCCTACTGCAATCCGGCTCGGATCTACAGCAATCGAAGCTGCATTTTCCGCCACCCACTTGGCTGCTGCATATGAATCATCTGCCGCTGCCGGGAATTTATGCTCTGGAGCCAATCTGTAATCCACTGAAACTACCACACAATTGGCCAGATTTGTTAATAGCCGGCATGGCACGTCGACTGTTTCCAGGTCACCAATGACCCAGCCTCCGCCATGATAGTAAACTAGTGCGGGAAATGGTCCTTCCCCTTTTGGCGTATAAATCCTGACCGGGATGTCTCCGCCTGGCCCCGAAATTTTTTTGTTTTCAACCTTTCCTACTTCCTCAGGCTCTCCTGCCAGCGCACTAAAATCTGTAGTCTGCCTTGCTTCTTCTGGTGTAAGAGAGCTCATTGGCGGCGCACCCATTGCCTCCATTTGTTCCAATAAAAATTTTGCCTGCGGATCTAATGCCATATTCTTTTTCCCCCTTAAATATTTATTAGTTATGGGTAAGGCTAAAGCTTGCCCTATCCATGATTCCCTTAGTTCACAGCGCTTTTCTCTGCGCTAGTCAAGGTGAAACCTTCATAGCCTTTTTCTGCCACTTCATCACAGATGTTCCGGTATGTCCCAACTCCGCCAAGATAGATTTGGAAGCCCCGCGCTTTTCCTTCAATATTTGCACCCATATACCAGGAGTCCGTTTTGGTGAATAGGGTTTGGTCGGCGATTTCCCGGCAATGCTTGCTCCAGGTATTTTCCGCTTCTTCCTTAACCTCAATGACCGCCTGGTTATGGTCGTGTAAATAGTTAATGCAATCGGATACCCATTCCACATGCTGCTCAATGGATACCATCATATTGCTCAGCACGGATGGGCTCTCAGGTCCAGTCAGCATGAACATGTTCGGGAAGCCTGCTGTACCAAGCCCGAGGTATGTCCTTGTCTGGGAACCCCCCGCCCATTTTTCTTTCAGAGAGACGCCATATTTTCCGCGGATATCCATTTTAAACAGCGGGCCGGTCATGGCGTCAAACCCTGTGGCAAACACAATCATGTCAAGCTCATATTCAGCATCTGCAGTCCTCACACCGGAAGCTGTGATCTCCTGGATCGGCGCTTTTTTGACATCAACCAGCGACACATTATCACGGTTATACGTTTCAAAATAATCGGTATCAATAATCGTGCGTTTCGTGCCATAATAGAATCTTGGAAGTAGTTTTTCCGCCACCTCCGGCTTTTGGACTGTTTCCTGGATTTTCGAGCGGATGAACTCAGCCACAATTTCATTTGCTTCTGGAGTTACGGACAAGTCATTATATGTGTAAGTCAGGGAAAGAAGTCCTCCTTTTTGCCAGGCTTCTTCAAACACCCTATGCCGTTTTTCTGGGGTTTCGTCAAACACTGAGATATTTCGAGGGGTTTCAGGTATGCCGGTTATGGAATGACGCATTTTTTCTCTGATTTCACTGTAATTTTTGCGAATATCTTTCAGGTATTCAGGATCGTTCGGCACATTTCTGGCTGGGCTGCTATACTGCGGAGTTCGCTGAAATACTGTGAGGTGCTGCGCTTCCTTTGCAATGACTGGTATGGCTTGTATGCCACTGGAGCCGGTTCCAATAATACCAACACGTTTTCCGTTAAACTCGACTTTTTCATGAGGCCAGTGGCCAGTATGGTACCATTCACCCTTAAATGATTCCAAACCTTTAAATTTAGGTACATTGGACGCTGACAAGCAGCCTACAGCTGTAATAAAATATTGAGAAGATACAGTTTCACCATTATTTAACTGGACATTCCATCTGTTTCTCTTTTCATCAAATTGGGCTGAAAGCACGCGAGTATTGAACTGTACATCTTTACGAAGAGCAAACTTATCTGCCACAAAATTTATGTAGCTCAAGATTTCAGGCTGTTCTGCGTACTTGGCGGACCAGTTCCATTCCTTCAGAAGCTCTTCAGAAAAAGTGTAATTATAATAGATGCTTTCAACATCACAGCGGGCACCGGGGTATCTGTTCCAATACCATGTTCCGCCTACATTATCGCCTGCTTCAAACACACGCGCTGAAAAACCTGCCTCACGCAGACGATAAAGCATATACAGTCCTGAAAAGCCTGCCCCTACGATTACTGCATCAAGATCCGTGAGAGAGTTCGATTTTTGATTGGATGACATACGTTCTACCTCCTCATCTTTTTAAGCGAGCTTGTTTCCACCTTTGAATCGGACATTAAGCAACTCTCATCTTTGTAAGCGATTACATTTTTTCGTGAAACTTGCCAGGTCCTTGCGATCCTCCTCTCTAAGAATAAGTATTGACTCTAGTTAAAGCTTACTACTTTACTTTTAATTTGAATATTCATAATTTTCTATATATAATATCCCTATAAAGAAGGTGATAATATGACAATTGATCCTACCTTTTTGGATAATATCCAGATTTTAGAAGAGGTGGACACGCATGAAGAGAAGCTGTATAAAATTCTTGAAGTTTATATGAATACCTTCCCTGTTAAAAACGCCTATTTATTCAGGTACTCCCCTTTAGGGTTCATAGGAGAAGGAATTATTGCAATCACTTCTATCGGATTAATGCATATCAGGGATATCCGGGATGATATCCGGTCCCTGCCGCTCATTTACTCAGCTCTTTATGAAAGAAAAGCCAAATATTGTTCAGGGCTTGAGTATCTTAAACAAATAAACATTAAATACATAACCACCTCCAATGTGAATTCATTCCTGGCAACCCCCATATGTTTTGGCTCCGTCGCAATCGGATACATTTGTACAAATGAGTTTGACGATGGTGTAAACATAACGGATCAGCTGGTTGCCTCTTTTACCAAATATGGGCGCCAGGTAGGAAAGATACTCGAAAAAACAAATGGCCCGGAAGATCCGCAGCTATTAAGCCGAAGAGAAATGGAAGTCATGAAGAGGATTTCCTGGGGGGAAAGCATAAAAGAAATGGCAGATTCGATGTTTATCAGTGAAGTCACCATCAACCAATATATAAAAACAGCCATCAAAAAATTAGGTGCGCAAAACCGGACACAAGCAATTGCAGAGATGTTTCGGAGAGGGATCATTTCTTAAGGTTACCAATAAAGGGCGGACTAAAAATTTTAATACCTAATTCTTTTTCCAAATAGTTTGTTCTGGCATTACTTCAGTTTTGAGTCCAAAAAAGCCCTAAAAGAGTCAAACTCTTTCAGGACTTTTTGTCATTTTTTTAAATTAAAAGAACTCGTTAGTTTCATAAGAAAGCCATCTTGATTAAAAACCATAGGGTATGGGCCAGGTACCAATAATTCAAATCGATCATTCTTTTTCAACTCGTTCCATAATGCTTCTGAAACCTCAATTTCTGCGAGCTCAAGTGTATTTTTTATCCTAACCATTCTAATTTCATCTGCTTTTTTGGGCTCGACAAACTTTAGAGCCACATCCATAAGCTCCCTATCGTTTTTTAATGTAATCGGAACTTTAGCAAGCTGTGGGAAAGCGGCAGTAATTACATTGGTATATGTATAGTCAAAGTTGATTTTGCCGGTTAGCCTGCGAGTGGTCAAATCAGCATAACCAATGCCTATAGCATTCCCATTCGTTTCTTCAGTCAAATCAAGAACACCTATAAAACGGATATCAGGAGAATCAGGCTCCTCTTGTCCCCTAACATATATACGGCCAATAATATTCGTATCCATCCCGGTCCCGCTTATATTTTTACCCATCTCATCCACTATTAAAATATCAATGTTATCAGATGGAAGGCTGGCCATTAGTTCCTTTGCTGTTAAAAGCAGCTTCTTCTCGGTTTCCAGCAATTTTTCAGCCTCAATCGCCTGTATATAGGCAGTTTCATCATAAGCGTTTTCAATAATAGCAATTCCGAAAGAAATTGGCATTTTTTCAATGAGCACTTGACTCATCTCCGGAATGAGATTCTTCAAACCATAAATACCGAAACTGTGAATATGTGATGCACCTATATGTTTTCCTAAACCGATTGTCAGCATTTTACAGATACCGCTTTCAATTTCACTTTTGAAATTGGTATGCGGTTTAATTCGATTCACAACAATCACGGCATCTGCTTCTGATGCAAATTTATCAATATAGACGGGAATGCTGTCCCGAGTCCTTCCAATTTCAACTACTTCCATAGAAGAACAAATGGGTGCTCCAACCTTTTCAGGAGTAATCCCATAACTGTGCAAAACCTCTTCCTGCCCCTTATCTGTAGCGCCTCCATGACTTCCCATAGCAGGAATAATAAACGGATTCGCACCTGCCTCTTTTACTTTTGTTACTATTGTCCTCACCACTGTCTGTAAATTGGCAATTCCGCGGCTGCCAACCGCAATGGCAACATTTGCACCTGGACGAATACGTTCTGATATCTCTTTGCGGTTTAATTCTTTGGCTGTTTCTGCTTCTGCATTCTCAATTTTTGGAGCGTAAAATTTCTGCCTGATTTTTATTAGATTGGGATATTCCTTCAATTCACTTCATTCCTTTTTAATTTTATTTTTGAAAGACTCTTTTCTAAAAGACTATTGTTCTTGTATAGCAAAAAAGGTTGGTTGATTGGAGCGCAAGGTGCTAATCCCGCGAAAATTCATTCGCATTTCCTTCGTGCAGTGATGATTCGAAGATGCTTATTCAAAGTCCAACGGGAGAAGTGGGACAGGCGAGACCCCACAGGCGCTTTTGTCCAGTGGGAGGCTCACACCGCCCACCCCGCGGTTCGCTGAGCATCCTGGAGCGGAAGTCAACCACTACCAACCACGTTGTAATTAGCAAGAATGTTTGCGGAAACAGCCTTTTGAAAAGATGTTATATAATTCCGGACTTACCCAAAAGCATTACATTATAGAAGCGGCCTTTACACAAAATTCTTTTTGATAAATATTTGCTGAAACTTTTTAACGTGTATAGGCTTATGGATCTAAATGTGTGAAACTTAGTGAACTTATTTTTCCATCATTAATTTCAAAATTAATTCGTCTGTATGATGAGTTCCTTCATTTCCGAGCTTGCAAAAACTTTCGATACTTTTTTCCACATCATCATGAATAAATCCATCTGTGGACTTAATTTCTTGATTGTTTAGTGCAAGCAAAGCAGATTGTACGGCAGCGTTTGAACAGGTGGATACTTTCATGGCGCATCCAGCCTTGGCTCCGTCACAAATCATTCCAGACACGTTCCCAATTGTGTTTTGAATCGCCGCTTTGACTTGCTGCAGGTGTCCATCCAGCAAATAGACAATAGCTCCGCTTGCTCCCATTCCTGCTGCTGTAACACCACATAACGCGGAAAGACGGCCAAACTTTGATTTTATATGAATTGTAATAAGATGGCTGAGTGCAACCGCCCGAATCATCTTCTCCTCCGTAACCTGCAATTTCTCTGCGACTGCAACAACTGGAAGGGTGACGGCTATCCCCTGGTTGCCACTCCCGGTGTTTGCCATGACAGGTAGAGTAGAGCCTGCCATTCTAGCATCTGACCCAGCCGCTGCCAAGGACATCGCGGCAGTGGCAATATCATCTGATAAAATGCCTTTCTTTACATTTTCCCTGATTGTTTTTCCGACCTTTAGCCCGTGCTCTCCCGTAAGGCCTTCTCTTCCTATGATTCTATTTAGCTCAATACTCTTTTTCACAAGAGATAAGCAGCTAAGATCGGTGTCATGAACCCATTCATAGATTTCATCAATTGAGAGAGAGATTAATTCCTCTTCATCCGACTGGATCCCAATATTCTCGCATCCCCCCTGGTAAATTAACTTACCATCAGCCTCTATTAAGGAAATATTACTATGGTTATCAGAAATAACAACTCTTGATGTATGCTTATCTGTTTTAAGACTCACTTCGATATAAAGTCGTTTCGGCGTGTCAGCCTGGCAGGAAACTACTTTGCCATCTTCTATTAGTTTTAGCGCGGTTCGCTCACCTTCAGGGCTAACTCCATTTAAAACCTCAAGCTGTTTATTAGGATCTCCAGCAACCGCCCCGATGGCAGCCGCGAAATCCAATCCGCTCGAAGTCATGCCAGGAATCCCGACGGATTTAGCATTTTTGATAATATTACCGCTGGCTTTTAAGCAAATCTTTATTATTTGCCCTTCTGCATAGCTCCTAGCCGTAGCTGCTGCTAAAGCAATCGCAACAGGTTCTGTACAGCCAAGGGCAACTACTAATTCTTTTTCCAGTATTCTTAATATCTTGTGCTTCGCCATTATGCTCAACCTCTGCTTTATCATATTTAAAATTGAGAACAGACTTTTTGGGAATAACTAATTTTGCAGACCTTATCTTAGTCTAAGCCTGGTCAAATTTTGAAGTTATTAAACTCCATTTATTATAAGGCAATTTAATATAAAAAGAGAGATGCAATATTTCCTATGCAAACGACCAACATAGCGGTCTGCACATTTTCCGGAGCTGAAGCCTTACCCGCCTAAAAATAACTGTCAAAAATCCCATCTCCATGCATATATAGATATAGATGCATTGGTGAGGGAGATGTGATGCGAATGAATGATCGTTATATCGTTCAGCCCGGAGATTCGTTATATACAATAGCGCTAAAATACAAAACAAATATTGATGGCATTAAAAATGCTAATCGCCTATCGACAAATACCATTTATATTGGCCAGTCATTGGCGGTTCCAGTACACAATGAACGAAATACTTATATGGTTCAGCCTGGAGACAGCTTGTACACGATTGCAGCGAGATTTGGTGTTACCATTGAAGAATTAAGAAGAGCGAATCAACTGCGGACTAATATCATTTATGTTGGAGAAAATTTCGTTATTCCAGAAGCAAAAAATGGTGAAGAAAGACAAACGGAATATGTGGTTAAAGCCGGAGATTCTTTATATGAAATAGCCCGGAGGTACAATACCACTGCCGAGAGTATTGTGGTTTTGAATAATTTAGAAAGCGCGGATTTGTCAATCGGCCAAAGACTCAGGATCCCGGTATATTCGGAGGTGGTCGTCAGTGCAGACAACGCGAATGTAAGGCAGCGGCCAGGCACTGCTTTTAATACCATTGCCCAGATGGACCGCGGAGCAAGGCTGCCACTGCTTGGTGTTCAAGGAGATTGGTATAAGGTTGCTTTATTCAATGGGGATCCCGGATGGATTTCCAAAACTGTATCCACCTTAAGAGCATTTGATGGCTCTGAGCCCACTTTACAAATTTTAGGTTATTACACCTTATCAGAAGGCCCTACATTGCCAAGTTCTTATGAGTCCTTTGTGGCAAACACAGCGAATATCTCTCAGAATGGATTATTCTTATTTAGGATCAGCAAAGATAATCCAACAACCATTGAAAAGTTTGGGGAATTCACCGATGAAGAAGTACGGCAGCTAGTCCGAATCGGCCATCGCAATAATGTAAAAATGCTGGCTACTGTCCATAACCTTTTATATGAAGAAGGAGTTGAACTGGCAAAGCAGGTTGTTCATGAACTGGTTTCATCTGAACAGAATATGAATGCTTTTGCTTTAAATTTAGCCAGATTAGTTGAAAGATATGGCTTAGATGGTGTCGATATTGATATCGAGGATGTCCTGGAAGAGGACCGAAATCGCTTAACGCGGTTATACCAAATCATCGGCCGCGTTTTTGATGAACGGGGGTATTTCTTCTCAACCGCTGTACCATCCAAAACAGGACCAGAGGATCCGAGTGTTTTTGCGAAGCCATTTGATTATCCAAATCTTCATAAGCCAACTGATCAATTTGTCATTATGCTTTATAACGAGCATGGCTGGCCTGGAAGCGGTCCGGGACCGGTTGTGTCTATCGGGCGAATGGAGAGAGTCCTGCGCTATGCGATGACCGTCATGCCGAAAGAAAAAATCGTGGCGGCTGTGTCTGTATTCGGTTTTGATTTTAACCTTGAAACAGGCCGTGCTGCCTATGCATCATTTGACCGTGCGATGGCACTGGCGGAGCAATATAATAAAGAAATTATTTTTGATGAAGAAACACAAACCCCGATGTTCGCCTATACAGATGCAAACGGGGTTAATCATGAGGTATGGTTCGAAAATCGGGCAAGTATTAAAGCCAAAGCTGAACTTGCAGACCGCCTTGGCATAAGAGGCCTGGCACTTTGGAGATTAGGAATGGAAGATGAAGGCATGTGGGATATGCTTGAAAATGAAGCAGTCGTTAAAAAGCATGGATTAGAGCAATAAAATCTTTACCAAAACAGATCAGCCCAGGAAAAGGCTGATCTGTTTTTAATCGGGTTACTTTTTTCTGTTTATACAAGCTCTGACAAATGCATGAAAAATGGATATTGACGTACCATCTTTCTTTTGGGTCATGCATTCAGGGTGCCATTGCACACCTAAGACGAAGGTATGCTTTTTACTCTCAAAAGCTTCGATAACTCCATCATTTGATATTGCACACACTTCGAAGTTTACCGGCATTTTTCTAACAGCCTGATGATGATAGCTATTCACCTTAAATTTTTCTTTTTGGGCAATTTTGTACAATAGTGAATCTTTGTTTACATTTACATAATGGGTAGCATGCCATTTAGGAGATTTTTGGGAATGCTGCAGCAGAGTTCCGTCCAGCTGTGTATAGATATCCTGATACATATCTCCTCCAGCAGCAATATTAAGGATTTGACAGCCTCTGCATATGGCTAAAATGGGTTTATCAAGAGTAAGCATTTTATGAATAATGCTTATTTCGAAAGCGTCTCGTTCGGGACAGATATTTCCAAGTTTTTGATGTGGTTCTTCTCCAAAAAGGATCGGATCAATATCCCCTCCCCCAGTAACAAGCAGACCGTCCATTGTTTCAGTTAATTGATCTGCATTCTCTTCATCCAACAGATTGGGAAGCACAATAGGAACAGCTTCAGCGTTTATTAATGAGATTATATTATCCATTGAAAGGGAAAGAAGCTGGTCATGTAAATCAGAAGTAACACCAATTACGGGTTTCATTTAGCACCTCATATCCACTGTTTTTAATCTTTCCTGAAAATGGAGCTAAGATTCTTTAAAGTATACAATCGACCGGCCATCATGAATAAGCTGTTATCATTTCTTTCTACATACTCATCAATAATGCTCAGCCCTTTTTTAAATTGATTCACTAAATAATGCGTGTACTTTTCATCCCAGGTAAACCGATTAATTCTTATCAGCTCATCTGCCAGAATATGAAACTTATAATCCTCCACAATCAGCTTGATTTGATATAATTTATCCCTATCCATAAAAAAGATATTGTTCTCCAAATTTTTATGGATGAAGCCTATAAAATCCTTTATATTTTCCGCCAGCAGATTCGCTTTTTGCATTTCGAAATTCATTGCCCCACCACCCCTGCATTTCTTTAAAAAATGTATGATGTGAGAGGACATTTTAAAACCTGCAGTACCAGAAACTTTATACTGCTTTATAAAAGAGGGCCTAAACGCATGTGCGGTTTAGGCCCCCTTTTATATTTTCATTTCTTTGTTCATATATGATTGGATGCAGCTCCTAACCTTATTGTTTATGATCTCTGGCTGAATCCCCCAAGCTTTGGATCATTTTACTTAACCCAGTCTTAACGCGAGCCGCTTCCTTTTGCCAGAGGCAGCCATTTTGATATAAAGCTGATTCTAGCAAATTCGATTTTTTAGAAGGTCGGAGGATGTGGCCTTTGGGAGTAGAAAGATTTTTCTGAAGCATTTCAGTAAGCAGATCTTTCGTGTTAGACTTCTCTTTCACCCATACTTCACAACCTTGAAATGGATTTGCAGTACCAAGATAGAGATTGCCATTTTCGGAGACAAACAGATTGCGGCATCCATAGTTTTTCGGGTTGCCAAGGCCATTTATCGTAACGGGGAACCAGTGAATACCATCCGGTGATTTCCATAGAGAGAAGCCAAAGGTCAAACGAGTTGCCGGAGAAATTAATGCAAAGAAGATGTCAGACAAACATTCGATCGGTATTAAATTTAAAAGAGGATATTCATTTACGAAGCTTTTGAGCACTTCAGGCAGAAGCGGCGGAATAAGATCTGTCCAGTCCCATGTTCCAAGATAAAGCGAGCCATTATACTCTTTAAGCTGCCAGCAATAGCCATTAGCTATATTGCCAAAGCCTGATGGCCATCCGCTGATTGCCGGACCACGTGTACCTGTTTCCGGATCTGCCGGTTCAACAGGCGCGCTGCCGATGACAAGTTCCCAGTTATCATCTTTGTCAATTCTGATTAAGTCAAATCCCTTTGGAGTTACAAGTCTATCATTCGGGTCTAGGCTGAAGATTCCAAAATAAACTGCTGTTCCAAGGTACAGGTGATTTTTATAGATTTCCAAGCTTAAAGGCACTTCATTCCTCGCATCGCCTGCTCCCTTGTCAACAACTTTTATCCAGCTGTTTGCTCTAGGATTTTCATCTTCTGAGCGCCAGAGTTCGAATCCTTCAGGCAGGGCTGTCCCAATATACAATCTATTATTATAGCTAGTCATGATAATTCCATTGCCTTGAGGATTTCTTTCAGGATCACCTGTTAAATCAATTTGCTCCCAGCCATCTTTCTCAGGATCTTCACTTACATATAGCAGCGTATTGGATATATTCAGCTCATTCCCTGGCAGTGCAGCCAAATATAGCTTATTGTTATGAACGACCATTGTTCTAGTTGACCCGCCCGCTAATAAAGCTGGCAGCGGACGCCAACCTTCCTCATCCGTATACTTCAAAACAAGCAAATTCGGACTAAAAGTGGCACAGCCCGCATATAGAGCTGTTTCTCCTGAAGGTGATTGGTAGGTAATCATAAACCTGAAGCCGATAACACCAAGTGACGGATCTTTAAAGACCCGCTCCCACTTTTCGCTTCCATCTTTCTTATAACGCCAAATCTCACCGCTAAAATCAGGATTCTTTGGGGTCAATTCCTCTGGCACATCAATATCGCCAATTACTGCACCGCTCGAAAGCACAGAATACACTATATTACGGCCTGTCCCAACATAAAGGTATTCTCCAAATTCAGCAACAGACCATGCGTAATTATTTTGCATGGCATTGTCTGGATCGGCCTTATCAAACCCATTTACCGGGGTAATCTTCTTAAACCCAGTTACATTCAAACCCAATATTTAACACCCCTTTCACTTTTATTAATAGATTATGCGAACGCTTATAAAGCGAAGGGGCGTATGACATGGACAAGGAAAGGAAATAGTTTATTGCCCTTTTATATAACAGGTATTTACTAGAATTCCATAAGGAAAACCGTTTGGACTCTTTCCAAACGGTTTCTCCATTACTAATTCAGCAATCCTTCTTTTTCTAAAAACTCTCTGGCAGTTTCTTCAGGACTTGCACCATCAACATTTACTTTATAGTTCATTTCACGCATTTCTTCATCGCTTATTTTCCCGCCAAGCTGGTTTAAGGCTTTTACCAATTTCGGATAATTTTCTGCAGTTTCTTCTCTTAACATAGGTGCACCTTGATATGGCGGAAATAGATTTTTATCATCCTCTAATACAGTAAGGTTATACCTGGCAATTTCACTATCTGTAGAGTAAGCATCCACCAGGTTTATTTCACCTTTTTCAATCGCACCATAACGAAGTTTAGGTTCCATTGTCAGTACGGTTGGAAAATCAAGGCCGTAAAGCTTTTGAATGCCTCGATATCCGTCCTCCCGATCGGAGAATTCAAGTGTAAAGCCTGCTTTAATATTTTGCTCGACAGTCTGAAGATCCGAAATGGTTTGAAGCTGAAACTCACTGGCCATTTGATCAGGTACTGCCAATGCATATGTATTATTAAAGGCCATTGGTTTTAGCAGTTCCATATTAAACTGTTCCTGCATCCCCTTTCTTGCCTGCTCATATACTTCTCCCCGGTCCGTGCTCACGGCTGTTTCTTTTAAAAATTCAGCAATGGCTGTTCCGGTAAACTCGGGATAAACATCGATGCTCCCAGACTTCAGAGCATTAAATACAAACGAAGTCTTCCCTAGCCCAGGCTTTAGCTCTACGTTAAGATCTGTTTCATTTTCAATCAGCAGCTTATACATATTGATAAGGATTTCCGGTTCAGATCCCATTTTTCCGCCTATGACGATATCCTCTTCAGGTTCTTTTGCCAGTAACGGCATGGCTATTAACACTATCATTGCTGCGATGAATACACCCAATGCAGTTAGCGACTTTTTAAAGGACATATGCTCAAATCTGCGCAGAAGCATATCAAAAAGAATGGCCAGTAAGGCGGCTGGTATCGCTCCAAGAATGATAAGGGTTGTATTATTTCTGTCAATTCCAAGCAGTATGAGCTCCCCTAGGCCGCCTGCCCCAATAAGGGCTGCAAGAGTAGCCGTTCCTACTATTAACACCATAGCCGTGCGGATTCCGGCCATAATGACTGGCATGGCTAAAGGAAGCTCTACCTTCATGAGCCGTTTTCGCCTATTCATTCCCATGGCACTTGCCGCCTCTAGGATGGAGGAATCAACTTCCTTAATGCCTGTGTATGTATTTCTTAAAATAGGCAGCAGTGCATATACAACCAGCGCAATAATGGCGGGCACTTTGCCAATTCCAAACAAAGGAATCAGCAGTCCGAGCAACGCTAAAGAAGGAATTGTCTGTAAAACGGCTGTAACCCCAATGATCCCCTCTGCGATTTTTTTCTTTTTTGTTAGATAAATCCCTAGCGGAATCGCTATTAACACGGCGAAAAATAAAGCAATTAAAGAAATTTGAATATGCTCAATCAGAACACTAAAAAGCTGGCCTTTTCTTTCATTAAAAACAGAACTGAGGGTACCCATTTATCTCACCTCTTTTTGCATTTCGCCAGCCAACTGGCGAATGATTGCCTGCCTGTTGATGATTCCAATTACTTTTCCATCTTCTTCAACAACAAGCTCATCATATTCTGCTAATTCTTTAAGTGTCTCATCCATTGAAGTAGATGCGGAAATTGTACGGTCAATTTGAGAAATTTCATTCTCTGATGCTTGCAAAATGAGATTATGTAGATTAAAACCTGACATTGTGATTCCCTGCTCTTCCCCAACGAAATTTCGGACAAATTCATTTACAGGATTGGCAAGAAGGTCCTCTGGAGTACCAATTTGTATGATTTCTCCATCCTTCATCACACATATCCTGTCACCAAGCTTTAAAGCTTCCTTCATATCATGTGTTACGAAAACGATCGTTTTTTTAATTTTCCGCTGAAGATGCAATAGGTCATCCTGAAGCTTTTCCCTGCTCAATGGATCCAGCGCACTAAAAGGCTCATCCATTAGAACAATTGCCGGATTGGCTGCTAACGCCCTCGTCACACCCACTCTTTGCTGCTGTCCCCCAGAAAGCTCGTGCGGCATGCGATCTCGATAGATTTCCGGCTCCAGTCCAACCATCTCCAGCAGCTCATCGATCCGCTTTTGAATTTTATCATGATCCCATTTTTTCAATTCCGGAACGATAGCGATATTTTCCCCAATCGTCATGTGCGGGAAAAGAGCAATCTGCTGGAGGACGTATCCGATATCCCAGCGTAATTCATGAATATCATAATCGCTTACCCTTTTGCCATTGATCAGGATTGTCCCCTCTGTTAGAGGAATAAGCCTATTGATCATTTTTAACGCAGTTGTTTTTCCCGATCCGCTTGGTCCGATAATAACAAAAAACTCGCCTTCCTCTATGTTTAAATTTATTGAATGAACAGCATGAGTACCATCAGGATACTGTTTTGACACATTGTCAAACTGAATCATTACTCCACCCCTTTTTATAAATCACTTCAGAAATATTACCAAAGAACTCTTTGGTAAAGCCATTTTAGATATAGGCTCTTTTCGTATAGATTGTTGTTTTTGGACTATAAAGCTTGCCCGTTGATTTCCGCTCCAGTCACGCAGCGAACCCGCGGGGAGGAACGGGAGCCTCCTNNAATCAACTCAGTAATTAAAACTAGTTTATAAGCATCAAACTTTGCGAAAACAGCCTAGATATATTATTTTTCACAGTTAGACGTGTAACTATAATACATATAGTAAATATGTTTTTCCACTATTTAAGGTTTATGAATGTGCAGGCTGGTCTGATATTAAATAAAGGCGGGGCTTTTATGCAAAATCCTTTTTGAGAAGATGGCATTCTATATGTTTCTTTCCTTTAGACTAAACATAGAGCTGAGCACAAAAAAGGACAGTCTCACTAATACAGAGACTGCCTTTTTTCCTCATTTAAATAACTTCCTATAAAATTGACTTGTCACATTCATTTTTATTTTAAACGCAGCCAGAGGGCAGGTACTAATTTATTGTATAATCCTTTTCAACTGGCAAACTGAACCTTTTTAAATAATCCCGGAAAGTCATTTACGATAATTTTGCGAACATTTCTTATGTCCTTAATAGGGTATGTTTGAACTTTTTGTAAAGTGGAATTAGAATTTCCTTTATATATATTAATGGTCCTTTCAACAAAGCTTTCCTTTTGAAACAGATAATTATCTTTCATTTCAAAAACCTTATTCTCTGTTTGTTCATAAATGATGTAATAGTCTTCCATGATCTCACCACAGAACAATTCCTTGGTTTCAATTACTTCGTATACTTTCATCGTTATCATCCTCCCTTATTTATGGACTATCAATGACCAAACAGGTAATTGACGCAAGCAAGTAATTCTATGTTCGTTCTGGTCCCGATACCAAGCCAGACATCCCAACCGCGGGCGAAAAAATTCTATTATTATTGGTTTACCAAATCACTCTTTAAGATTTCCTTTCGGGCAACTCCTGTTTCCTGGGCAGTCTTCACTACAGCATCTCTAACAGCCGGAACCACTCTACTATCCAGCGGACCCGGTATTACATAATCCGGGGACAATTCACTGCAATCAATTAAACCTGCAATAGCTTCCACAGCAGCCAATTTCATTTCATTATTAATATCGGTAGCCCTTACATCTAATGCACCTCTGAATATTCCTGGAAATGCTAGAACATTGTTTACCTGGTTAGGCAAATCAGAGCGGCCAGTTCCAACAACTGCAGCACCTGCCTCTTTGGCTTCATCTGGCATAATTTCCGGTATAGGATTGGCCATTGCAAAGATGATCGAGTCACGGTTCATCGTTTGCACCATTTCCTTTGTTAATGCCCCCGCAGAGGAAACCCCAATAAATACATCAGCACCTGCAATGACATCCTCCAGCAGCCCTTGGCGTTTCGTTTTGTTTGTGATTCTGGCTACAGATTCTTTAATCGGGTTCATTCTTACTTGCCGGCCTTCATAAATGGCTCCCTTTGTATCACACATAATGATATCCTTTACACCCATAGTTATTAATAGTTTTATAATCGCTATTCCGGCAGCACCCGCTCCATTAACTACTACTTTTTTTTCGCCAGCCTCTTTATTTACCAGCTTTAACGCATTTATTAAGCCTGCGGCGGTTACAATAGCTGTTCCATGCTGGTCATCATGAAAGACAGGTATGTTCATTTCTTGCTTAAGTCGTTCCTCAATGTAAAAGCAATTTGGTGCAGCAATATCTTCTAGATTAATGCCTCCAAAAGATGGCTGCAGCAGTTTCACGGTTTTTATAATTTCATCAGGATCCTTTGTATCAAGGCAAATAGGAACAGCGTCAATCCCCGCGAACGCTTTGAAAAGAGCAGCCTTCCCTTCCATAACAGGCATGGATGCCTCTGGGCCAATATCTCCGAGTCCCAATACGGAAGTTCCGTCAGAAACGACCGCAATTAAATTGCCTTTAATGGTATAATCATAGACTTTCTCAGGAACATTATGAATCTGCCGGCACGGTTCTGCCACTCCTGGGGAATAGGCTAAGCTTAAATCCTTCATACTATTCAGCGGCATTTTCACGTCGATAGATAATTTCCCTTTAAATTTCTCATGCAGTAATAGTGATTCTCTTTGTAAATCCATCTTAACCAGCTCCCTTTATTGTTGATTTGAATATTAATAATTTTCAGTATTCTAATATTGTAGTTTATTATATAATGAGAGTTACCTATAAATGAAATACATATAATCTATATACTTTATTCCTTTTGGTTATAGGGAAAACATAATTAAAGGAGAGAGTTCTGTTGGACATAAGGCATTTAGAGTATTTTGCGGAAGTAGCCCAGCATTTAAGTTTTACAAAAGCATCGCAAACACTGCATGTAACACAGCCTTCTATTAGTAAAGCCATAAAAAATTTGGAAGGCGAATTAGGAGTTCCATTGTTTTACCGGTCATCGAAACAATTAGAATTAACCGATGCAGGTAAAGCGGTTTTAATCAATGCAAAGAAAGTACTTCACGCCTTTAAAAATCTGACTTTGGAGCTAACAGATATTATGGAGCTTAAGAGCGGAGAGATAAGGATTGGCATTCCCCCAATAGTAGGTGCGGCCTTCTTTTCAAAGTTGATCAGCCAGTATAAAGAGAAATTTCCTCTTATAAAGTTTACATTAACTGAAGTAGGAACGAAAAAAATCAAAAAAGGTGTTGAAGACGGTTCTCTGGATATTGGCTTGATTTGCACAGTACCGGCACAAGGCAGCAGTTTTGAAATCATTAATGTCTTAAGGGATCCACTAAAGTTAATTGTGCACCGAGAACACCCTTTGGCTTCACAAAAAGAAGTCCACTTCTCAGAATTAGCAAATGAGCCCTTTATTTTATACCGAAAAGACTTCACACTTTACGACCTGATTATAGAAGAATGCTCGAAAAACAACTTCCAGCCCAATATCGTATGTGAAAGCTCCCAAAAAGACTTCCTGCTGGGAATGGTCGAAGGAAAACTGGGAGTCGCATTATTGCCCAGTAAAATATCCAGTGATATTAACAATAGAGAACTTATTGTGCTCCCTATCTCTGAATCTGCGGTAAATTTGGAGCTAGGCATGATTTGGAAAAAGGATAAATATTTATCGTTTGCAGTCAGGGAGTTTATAGCAGTATCTGAGGATTATTTGGAGAGTGAGGTTTAATGGATGGATCAGCCACGGAATCGGGCTGGTCTTTTTTGTGGATGTAACGAAGAACCACTCTCTCTTTTTTATGTCTTAGGAATAGGTCTTTATTTCTGTTATTGCTGATATTTAACGCATTGGGGCTCAGGCTCAGAACAAGGACATGAAGCGGGTAAAAATGAAGGGCTGCCCTTCAGTCAGATTGACTAACCTTCGCGACAGCCCTTGCATCTTTAGACTATGATTAATATGGATCAGTTTCGTGGCTTTTCTTCACAGCTTCTTTAGTTGCTTCGTTCTCAGCGATTGAACCCTGTCCGTATTTCGATTTTCCAGCTTCACGGCCTGGAATTTTACTTTCAGCGCTCATTTCCTGCAGTTCGTTCATTACTTTTTCGATTCCTTCCTTCACACGGCGGCCATAATCTTCATCAGCTTGTGTGAAGTGCTCAATCATGGCATCTTGAATTCTTTTGTCACATACTGCTTCGGATAAGTTTTTGATTAGTTCATCGCGCTCCCAATCATCAAAGCTGCGGTATGTATGTCCCGCTTGACCGTAGTTGTTTGGGCGATCAATTGGTGCACTCAAGGCTGCCGCATTATACGTTGGATGATGAGGTGAATAGCCTTCTTCAGGAGCTTCCTTAAAGCCGCCTTTCATTGATGGTTCATAGTTAATATGCGGATTCTCTCCAGACTCTTTTGGATCACGAATATCCATTTGACCACGATGCTGGTTCGTGCGAACAGGTGCTTTCGGTGCGTTCACTGGCAGTTTCAGATAGTTAGCACCTATGCGATAGCGCTGTGTATCGGAATAAGAAAAGGTACGGCCTTGCAGCATTTTATCATCAGAGAAGTCCATTCCATCGACTAGAACGCCTGTACCGAATGCGGCCTGCTCAATCTCTGCATGGTAATCCACTGGATTGCGATCAAGTACCATACGGCCAACTGGCAGCCACGGGAACTTATCCTCCGGCCAAAGCTTAGTATCATCGAGCGGATCAAAATCAAGTTCAGGATGGTAATCATCCGCCATGATCTGCACAAAGAGCTCCCATTCCGGATAGTCTCCACGTTCAATGGCTTCAAATAAATCCTGAGTTGCATGACCGACGTTCTTCGCTTGAATAGAGTTTGCCTCTTCCTGTGTTAAGTTACGGATCCCTTGCTTCGGCTCCCAGTGATACTTCACCAGCACGGCCTCACCTTTTTCATTTACCCATTTATATGTATTTACACCGCTGCCTTGCATGTGGCGGTAAGTTGCTGGAATTCCCCATGGTGAGAACAAGAATGTAATCATGTGCGTAGCTTCTGGTGTACGGGATACAAAGTCAAACATCCGCTCAGGATTTGGTACATTTGAAACTGGATCGGCTTTAAACGCATGAATCATATCAGGGAATTTCATCGCATCACGGATAAAGAAAATTTTCAGGTTGTTCCCAACCAAATCCCAATTGCCATCTTCCGTATACATTTTTACTGCAAAGCCACGAGGGTCTCTTGCTGTTTCCGGAGAATCTTTCGCTCCTGCTACGGTGGAAAAACGAACCATTAACGGTGTTCTCTTTCCTGCACCAGAAAAGACTTTCGCCCGGGTATACTTCTCAGCTGCTTCATCTCCAACTTTTCCATACGTTTCAAAATAACCAAATGCGCCAGCACCTCTTGCGTGTACAACACGCTCCGGCACCTCTTCTCGATCAAAATGGGAAATTTTTTCAATAAAATGATAGTTCTCTAATGTCGCTGGGCCTCGGCTTCCAATCGTACGGATATTTTGATTATCTTTTACAGGATGACCCTGCCGCGTTGTCAGTGTTTCACGTTTCGCATCTTGTTCGTTTGAGGAATTCATATCTTTGTTCTCTGCCACAATTAAACCTCCTTAAATTGACTACCCATATTTTACCTCTGTTTTAGAAGTATATATCCGGGTGCTTTCCGTTTTACCATAGCTTCTTTTTTATTTTTGCTTAGTAATCAGGTGGAATAGTTGTCCATATTAACAAATAATTTCCAATGTTATCATACCCTTTGGAAAGGTAATTAAACAAAGGCCTTTCGCAAACTTTGTTGCTTTCAAACAGTAGCGAGGAAAGGTTGATTTCCGCTCCAGGATGCTCAGCGAACCGCGCTGCGGTGAATATCCTTTAATGTAAACAAACCTGCAACAAAAGTCACAACTTGAAAAAACTGCAATGATTATCTTGACTGTCCGAAAATGTCCCTGTTATTCTTAGTCCGTTACAAGGGACACTGCGGACTGGTTTTACGTGGGAATATTCGCATATATAAGACTCGGAGGTTTATTTTGAAACAAGTAAAAAAAACATCTTACCATCAATTCTACTTGTACATCGTTTTGGCACTTTGTATGGCAGCATCGGTTCTATTTGTATATCACAATGAACCTTTCTATGACAGGCCAATTGCTGAAGTGGTAGAAGCTGATCTGATTCACTCGGAAGAGGTAATAGATATTTACGATAATGAGGACAAGCTATATGAACAGAAAATAATAGCCGAATTAAAGAATGGTGAAAAGATGGGGCAGCTGATTCATTTAAAGAATCAATATTCTGCATCTAAAGCTTATGACCAGGAGTTTCATGAAGGGCAAAAAGTATTTGTTTCAATAAGCGAGAATAAAGAAGGTGGAACAGATTTAAATGGAACGATAATAGACCTTAAACGGGATCATTACATATTAATTGTCGGTTGGATCTTTATCCTTATCCTGCTACTTGTTGGAAAAAAACAGGGACTGTTTTCGATTATAAGTTTGGCAGTCAATGCTCTATTGCTCTCTTATGCATTGGATATTTATTTGGTTAATTCTGAAACAAGCCTCTTACTGATATGCAGTGTAGCGGTTATTTTATTTACGGTCCTTTCCTTGCTGCTCGTAAACGGTTTTAATGAAAAGACCTATGCAGCCATTGTCGCAACATTGCTGGCTACATTTTTTTCGCTTTTGGTCACCTATCTTGTCATTTGGGTAACCTCTGGAAAGGGGCTAAGATATGAAGAGCTGCAATTTATCACACGCCCCTATCAAATGGTTTTTTTAGCAGGATTATTTATCGGATCTTTGGGAGCTGTTATGGATGTAGCCATTACCATGTCTTCTTCCCTGTTTAGCTTGTATGAAAAGAATCAAAACATTCCAGTAAAAGCACTTAAGCGTTCTGGAATGGAGGTTGGAAAAGATATTATGGGCACCATGACAAATATCTTGTTTTTTGCCTACATAAGCGGTTCCCTTCCTATGCTTGTTTTGTATATAAAGAATGATTCACCATTAGGGTTTACGCTTTCCATGAACCTTTCATTGGAATTAGCCCGGGCACTGGCTGGCGGCATCGGAATCGTACTAACCATTCCGATCGGCCTTTATATTTCTATATTTTTTATAAATAGAAAGAGGGCAAGAACATGAATGCATTAGTTTTGCTGGCTGCCATATTATTTATTTTGATGACCCTGATCGGCGGAAAAAAAGGAGCAAGATCCTTTTTTGCTATATTCTTCAATTTTGGTATGATTATTTTTGTCCTGTTTTTTATGAACGATCCAAATATTAATCCGATTATCGTCACATTGATTGCATGTGCTGTGATTAGCTGCATCAATCTTTTTTACATAAACGAAGTGAACATTAAAACCAAAACAGCATTTTTGTCTTCGGTCATCACCATTGTAATCTTGATCCTGTTTATTGTCATTGTTACAGAAAAGGCGATGATCCAGGGATTTGGTGAAGAAGAAGTAGAAGAACTGAGTATATTTTCCCTTTATATTGGAGTCGATTTTGTTAAAATTGCCGTATCAGTCATCATCATGAGTACAATCGGAGCCATTACGGATGCTGCCATCGCCATCTCTTCTCCGATGCGGGAAATCCATTATCATCATCCGGACATCAGCAGGAAGGAATTATTTCAAGCTGGCTTAGGCATTGGAAAGGATATCTTGGGAACAAGTACGAACACGTTATTTTTTGCTTTTTTTGGCGGATACCTGGCATTGCTTATTTGGTTTAAAGATCTATCCTATTCTGCAGGAGAAATCGTTAATTCAAAAATCTTTAGTGCCGAGATGCTTACAATCTTTAGTGCGGGAATTGGGGTAACGCTGGTGATTCCAGTCACTGCCTGGATTACTGCAGCATTTTTAGTAAAAAATAGAAATAAAAATGAAACCGTTGAATAGATTTATGAATAACTGCAAACATCCCTTATTTCCATAGTTGAAATAGGGGATGTTTTTTATTCTGGTTCAATGATTAAGTTTGTCTGAAGCCTGTATACTGTCCTTTCTATGTACCAATTTAACGTGAAGCTACTTTTTAATGGTTTAGAAAAGTTTCGTTCATAGTTTGTTAATATTTACGCATTATAATAAGGTTTGTACCCGAAACATCATACAGCCCTTTTTCTTTACCCCTTCAGATCCGGCCGTGTATTTGGCCGGATTTTATATTTTCCCTTTTTCTTTATCCAGGTTTGGTCCTTCCAGAAGCAAAATAAAGAGGAATGCCGACCTCTATTTGATAGAGATCAGCACTTCGTTCATTCGCTATATGATTAACGTGACGCTTTTGGCGGTTGGCACACGTCGCATTTGCGTTGGTTATTATTTTTAAATTTTGTAAATGTTTTTTCAAAATTGCTGCCACATGCACATTTAAATAATAACTTTTGAGAAAAACCGTGATATTCCGTCGTAAGTAATTTACTTTCCGAATTTTTCTCAACAAACTCATTAATTTTGCCGATTGTCCATCGTTTATTCATTCTCTTACACCTCAATTTTTTATCGCTAGGCGGAGGCTTTTCTTGGCATCCGTTTCAAATATGGGCTAAAGTCGTAATTACCTAAGTTTCTCATTATAACATGCAATGGCACACAATTAAAACAGATTGTTATTTTGAACGCTTACTGGGGCTTTTCGAATATTGCATCTACCTTTTTTCTTATATTTCATGAAAAAGGGCCATTAACATTTATAAGAATTGACTGGCATTTATCTTAGCGGAATTTTTTCCCTTAACATGCTTTAACGTCGCCACAATAAGAAAGCTAACAATCACTAATAAGAGCCACGAACTCACCTTTCCTAGATGAACGAGACTCCATGCATCAGTTTGGTTTGGATATTCCCAGGCTCCAAAGAACGTTGCGATATTTTCGGCAATCCATATAAAAAATCCGATGAGCACAAAAGAAAGTGCAATTGGCATACGGTAACTAATCCCATCAACCTCGTATTTGACCCATGATTGCCAAAAGACGATGATGACAAGTCCAGATAGCCACCAGCGAACATCAATCCAATAATGGTGGGTGAAAAAATTCAAATAAATCGCAGCTGCAAGAGGTACAACCACCAAAAACGGAGGCCACTTAACCAGTTCAACCTTTAACCTCCTCCACGCCTGGCAAAGATAACTCGCTACACTTGCGTACATAAATCCGCTAAACAAAGGCACTCCAAAAATCATGAAATAACCTTCCTCTGGATAAGACCAGGATCCCATATGTACCTTAAAAAGTTCTAGAGAAAGTCCAATAAGGTGGAATAATGTGATTACCTTTAGTTCATCCCGTGTTTCAAGCCCGGACCGCACCATCCACCACTGCATCAGAAGGCAGATGATGAGCAGCCAGTCATAACGCGGCAGGAAGGGAAGCGGCATGAATTGTGTAAAAGCCAAAGAAGCAAAAATAACGACAGGAAACAAACAGGATAGGGCCTGGTCCCAGCCAAAACGAACGAGTTGTTTGATTGCTCTTGTGATTTTTGCCTCCAAATTTTGAATGGTTACATTCATATGTAACTCCCCTTTTATCAAAAGTCAGAAAAACCTTTCTTTTCCTATCAATGTTGAATATTCTTGCTTTATTCATCATCACATCGGTATTCTATAATATCTCCGGGCTGACATTCTAATGCTTTGCAAATTGCCTCTAATGTTGAAAACCTTATTGCTTTTGCCTTTCCATTTTTTAAAATAGAAAGGTTCGCCATTGTGATTCCAACCTTCTCAGAAAGTTCTGTTACGCTCATTTTCCTTTTAGCCAGCATCACATCAATATTAATAATAATAGCCATTGTTTTCACCTCAGACCGTTAAGTCATTTTCTGATTTTATATCAATCGCTTCTTTTAACAGTTTTTGAAGAACAGCAGCAAAGACTGCAATCACCATTGAAGCAAAAATAACGACCAATCCGATTACTATAATACCTGGGGCGTCGTCTCTTTCGGCCATAAGATAGAAGAGAGGCATGCCTGCCGCATACAAAATACTGATGGTAATTGCACAATTTTTTATATTCTTTAAAGATTTTACAGATAAGTCCGAGAAGGCTTTATTCTTGTCAATATAGCTTAAAAGTTTAAAGGCTTGATAAAGAGCAAAATAAAAAGGGATCGCCGATGCATACAAATCGATTAAAATGAGATATTTCATATATGCATGTTCCGAATACAGCTCTGCTGCAAAATTTGCTATCTCAGGCACCAAAAAAATGCACAAAGCAAGAATCGGAATTCCAATCAGAATAACAGCTATCTTTAAAAAGAGTGTTGTTCCTTGTTTCATAAAATGCACCTCATTCATTTAATGTATATTGATTATAAAACGATTTTTATCGTTTATCAATAAAAAATTGCTGATTATAATTATATTTTTATCGAGGTTAAAAACTCCCCTTTGTTTTTATGCAATGTGATTGTTTCCATTGATTACAGCGCTATTTATATTTTCTCCCCTCTAACTGAACCCGTTAACATTTTTGCAGGATTTCTTAATACACTTCTTTTAGAGGTGATAAAAATGCCAAGAGTACAATATACAGACAGTGACGTTGCTTTAATGGCAAGGATGATGAGAGCAGAAGCGGAAGGTGAAGGAAAACTGGGGATGCTTATGGTTGGTAATGTAATTGTAAATCGACGAAAAGCTAATTGTCTCGATTTTGAAGGTTTAAGGACAATACCACAGGTGATTTTTCAAGTACAAGGAGGAAATTATTCTTTTGAAGCGGTACAGAAGGGTAATGTTTTTTATAACAGAGCAAGAAGTGTAGAAAAAAGATTAGCCAAACAAACCTTAGACTATTGGAGACAACATCCTTCCAAGTATGCTCTTTGGTATTTTAATCCGTATGCTCCATGTCCACCTACATGGTACGATCAGCCATTTGCAGGACAATTTAAACTACATTGTTACTATGAACCGAAGGCTAATACATGTGAAGGTGCTTATACGTGGTAACAAAAAGAGGGTGTCCCGAAAGTATCGCTTTTGGGATACCTTCTTTTTTCCAAAGCAAATAGCTTAATAGAATTTGCCTCCCCTCACTACTTGTTAAAAAAAGCCACAAAGTTTGCGAAAATAGCTAATATAAATAAACAGGGTGCAAATATCAACTTATCAGCTTGAACACAGCTTTTACATAAAACATATGCAGCAATAATTAATTGTGATTAAATTGAACTAATTAAAGAAAGAGTGGATGAATTGATGGTGTATATATTAAATAAATCTTTTTCGTAAAAGTTTCATTATCCGAGTTATCACCTTTTCAGTACCCCTATAAGCTAGGTGCAACGAAAATAGTTATAAGGAGAAAGCTATGAGATCATTTCAACTTAACGAAATAACAAAAACCTTTTTATCCGCGTACAATCTTTATGAAGAGGATTTTATCCAACAGATTCAGCTGCAGCATCGTTTGAGTTTAGTGGAAGCTTTTAATATTCAAGAAGGAATGCGTGTCCTGGAAATCGGCTGTGGGCAAGGGGACACGACCGCTGCAATAGCAAATGCAGCAGGAGAAAGCGGACATGTAACCGCAATTGATATTGCCAGCCCCGATTACGGATCACCATTAACATTAGGCCAAGCAACAGATCGAATTAAGAAGTCTCCCTTAAGGGAACGTATTACTTTTCATTTTGAAATGGACTTTATGAATTTTTCCGAAACGATTACACCGTACGACATCGCAGTATTATCGCATTCTTCCTGGTACTTTAAGGATCCGAAAGATCTTAAGAATTACTTCCAAAGACTGCGTAAAATGACTAAGCGTATATGCTTTGCAGAATGGGACCTTGATTTTACCAGCATGACTCAGCGTGCCCATTTTTATGCCGTCTCTATTCTAGCGTTGTATTCCAGCTTTGTGAAGAATGATGGAAACATTCAAAACCTGTTTGACAAAACGCAGATTAGACATTTACTTAAACAAGCAAATTTTCAAATTGAGAAGGAGCTTACAGTCGACGCGACATACCTGCAAGACGCACAGTGGGAAAAGGATTATGCAAATATCATCCAAGACGAATTCACTAATACCTCTGCCATGATGCAAACATTAATCAATAGTTACTATGAACTGATGAATCGTTCTAGTGGTAATGAACAATCATTGAATAGTTTCATTCTGTGTGCTAAGTAAACTCGTGAATAATGAGGCATTACTTAACAGCTTATACCTGATATTAAAGAAAATGGGTGCCAGTCCCCTCATTCGCTCATGCCTTAGCGTAACTGGGACTGGCACCCTTGAAAGCAACCCGATAGACTAGCTTTTCTTCTTTAGTTAAAGTTGTATTGCATCATTATCATCCATATTTTGAATGTGGTCTAAGATACTCACGCCGTTCTGTTTGTTCCTATAGTTTACGAGATATGTTATATCCTCTTTAATTAAATTCTTACCCCATGTTCTTTTACTAAAATCTTAGTTTCAATTGATACTCTTTTGACATATTCGGAGGAACGACTACAATAAACGCTTCTTCATTCTCTTTTGAATAACCTTTTTCCAAAACTTTAACGATAGCGGTTGTAGAACTTGTTGTAAGTAAATTATTAGAGATAATGTATAAACTAATTATCGCAATAACTAATAACGACATTACTATTTTTTAATTTCGCATAAAACTCACCTCTTTAATCTCTACAATTTATATCTAGCTTCTTGTAACAGGCAACAAACCTGACCTTTTCTACAACAAATGAAGCCTGGTATGATAACAATGGTATGTAATCACTGGAGACCAAACAGGACTTGTACATCTACATATATAATTTCCAAATAAGCATAATATGAGTAGAATCCCTATTTAAAGGATGAACGTCAATGGAAAAACAACGTATCGAACAATTCGATAATATTGTAAAAATGGGAAAAGAGGGGCAAAAGGCATTAAATGAATATTGGCTCGATTACTTCCTCTACACGTCCTTTGAATATTGGCTGATGGTCTCTTTACTTGTTGTTCCGCTAATTATTCTGTTTTTCCAAATTGATAAAAGTAAAATTTTTTTTATGGGCTTTTACGGGTACAGCATTCATGTTTTATTTGGTTATATTGACCTATATGCAAAAAATTTAGGCTTTTTGCATTACCCTATTCCAATAATTCCAATGATACCAGGATTATCCCTTGATTCGAGCTTTATTCCTGTAACCTTTATGCTTGTATACCAATGGACATTAAATCATAAAAAAAATTATTATTTTTTCTTTGACATCAGCAGTTTTGGCATTTGTTTTTAAGCCCCTTCTTGTAGGTCTGGGACTTTTTAGATTATATGGAAATACAAATTATTTATATCTTTTCTTGGGTATATGATCTTAATCATCTTAGCCAAGTTCATAACTAACGTATTTTTATGGACAGAAAAATATTTTCGTAATAAAGGTACAAAGGCTCCTGTTTAACTGCTACATTCGTTTGGAAAGAAGCTGCAAGTTTTACAGCTGGCTCTTTAATTCCCTTAGTTCAATAATAAAACTTATTTTTTGCTAATTAACCTATATATAAATAAGCCAGAAACTAGAGATAGGGCTAGACCAAGCAAAATCCTAGTAAATGAAACACTAACCGCGTATGTATCATAACTGGTCTGTTCCCCATTAAGAACAGTCCACCAATCAATTTCTGCAGAAAAATAAATAGAGATGAAAAAGCCAAGTGAGAAAGGTTAAAAAAACAAATAAAGTGACAGCTATTTTTTGTTCAAATTTATCCACGTAATTCTCTTGTTTTCTATTTCATTTTTGGAAAGGAAGAGGAGCGTAACCACCCTGGTATAAGCCGATAAATGGAAAGCTCAACTGGAGTATTTACCAGAAGTATTTTCTCCCATTAAATCAATCGTGTAAAGTTCTTATACAGCTCCTTTTCATTAATCGTTATCCTGATCGATAAGTCTTTAGTTCGTAAAACAAAATCTTTAATTCCAATAAATTCGGATTCAGCAATCAAATAAAATTGTGTGCCCTTTTTTAATCCTTTAAAATTATTCTTCAGCTTATATCTCTTCATTATCTTCCCTAGCTACTCCAATACGTTTATTTCAATCTGGCACTTACTGAGGATTTATCGCTTTTACGATTGTGCCAGCTCCATAGTACTGTCTATTACCAAAAATCCCGGTAAAACACTTCACCATCAGCTTCTCATAAAAACCTTTTAAAATCTATTTAAAAAGTGTGCCCACAAGATCAATTATTGAACTTTACAAAAGCAATTCTCAACATGATCCAACTACTATACCAATCAAATGACTGAGGATGAAAACAAATTTTAAAAAATAAACCGCACGAGTGAAAATCACTGTGCGGTTAACTATGAAAAATAGGTGTACTTATCTAACTCACTAATGCTTTAATGAAGTTGGAGGCAGGCACCTATATAAGCTTCTTGAATTAGACCGATCTTCTTCCAAGCCTATAGGACTGCCTAGCGGATTTCATGCTTTCACCAGTCATTGATTTTATTTTGCATTCGCATCTGGCTGATGAATGCCGAAAACATTCCCTTCTGTATCAAGATAGTATCCCTGCCACGCCATTCCGGGCAGAGCATATTTAGGCATGGCGACTTTTCCGCCATTCTCAAGAATCTTTGCTTCTGCTGTATCGTAATCTTCCACTCCCATTGTACAAGCAAATCCATTTAAAGCTTGGTTAGCTTCCGGCGGAGGACTTTGCCGCTGCATCAAAGCACCATTGATCCCTGTTTCATTCTCATCACCGGTCACTGCTCCAAAGTAAGGCATTCCTGCGTAATCACTCCAATCCTGAAATGACCATCCGAATACCTCTCCATAAAACTTCTTTGCCCGCTCCATGTCATCCACATGAACTTCAAAATGAACTAATCTTCCCATGTTTACCTCCTAGTGGTTTATTAAAAATTTTTGCTCTATATAATCGTAATTGTCATGGTAGTCGATTCTTATTTCGACAACTACAAGTAAAAACCTGCCCTATTAGATGAAAAAAAGCCTTCCCTTCACAAAAAATACGGTCAGGCCATTTATGTTTCTATTTATAATATCTAGGTGATGAAAAATATCCTATTCCTTCTCCTGAAATCCTGGATATTGGGTCATGTCTCTATCATCGTATAACGTTTCTCCCCCAAGCTTATTGCTGACAAATACAATACTTCCCTATGAAACCGCTGAACTAGGGCTAATAAAATTCCTGTCATTATATGTACCCCATTTTTTGGATTTTAGGAAACGGTAAATATATTTTTAGATTGGGCAACGGTGAAAGTTTATTCCTCAAAGTAATTATTAGACCATTTGTCGTGAAAATTTATGCGGAAACCTTTGTTCTTAAGCAATAAGCCATAGGATTTTAAGCCTTACAAATATTTCAATATAATAATTTATCGCACAATTTTAAATATTTGTGTTAAACTATCTGATATTGCTGTTGTCAAAAACAGTGATAGGCCATTTTATCTTTTTATCTACTTATTCTAAAGAATTTCGGAGGGTACTTTTATGAAAAATGCAATTCGGAAGTGGAACCAAATTAGCCTTGTCAAACGGATCCTTATAGGTATTGTAATCGGTATTGCCCTGGCTTTAACGGTTCCGGATGCAGCAAAATGGGTCTCAGTTTTTGGTTCATTATTTGTAGGTGCATTAAAGGCGGTTGCACCTGTACTAGTTCTGTTCTTGGTTATGCATGCGATTTCCAAACACAGAAGCGGCCACAAAACAAATATGAAATCCATTGTAGCCCTTTATGGAATTAGTACATTCCTGGCCGGGTTTGTCGCAGTTGTCGCAAGCTTCCTTTTTCCGGTTACCTTATCACTTGCACCAGGTGCTGAAGATGTGACTCCTCCAGGCGGAATTGTGGAGGTCCTTCAGACGCTGCTCTTCAACATTGTGGACAACCCGATCAATGCCCTGTTGAACGGCAACTACATCGGGATCCTGACATGGGCGGTTCTTCTTGGCATCGCCTTAAGAAATGCAGCTGATACGACAAAAAACATGCTGGGCAACATCTCGGATGCGATCTCAAAGTTAGTAAAATGGGTCATTAACTTAGCTCCGATTGGGATCATGGGCCTAGTATTTGAAGCGATAGTCACAAACGGTCTTTCCGCTTTGCTCGACTACGGCAAATTGCTTGCTGTTCTGCTCGGATGCATGTTCTTTATCGCACTTGTTATAAATCCTATTATCGTGTATATCAATATTCGCCAAAACCCTTACCCGCTTGTTCTAAGATGCTTAAGGGAAAGCGGAATTACAGCATTCTTCACACGCAGCTCTGCTGCAAATATCCCGGTAAACATGAGCTTATGTGAAAAACTTGGCTTGGATGAAGATACGTATTCCGTTTCAATCCCATTAGGGGCGACCATCAATATGGCAGGCGCAGCTGTTACGATTTCTGTCTTGACGCTTGCAGCCGTTCATACACTTGGCATTCAAGTGGATTTTGGAACTGCATTGATTCTTAGTATTTTAGCTGCAGTATCCGCTGCCGGGGCATCCGGTGTAGCTGGCGGTTCCCTGTTGCTCATTCCTTTGGCATCCAGCTTATTCGGAATTCCAGATGACATTGCCATGCAAGTGGTTGGAGTAGGCTTCATCATCGGTGTCCTGCAGGATTCTTGTGAAACGGCACTTAACTCTTCATCGGATGCGCTTTTCACCGCTACTGCGGAATATGCTAAGAAGCGTAAGCAAAACAAGGTTGTAAAAATGACTGCATAGATCTACCTTACCCGGCCATATGAAGTGGCCGGATTTTTTATTCCAGGTTTGGCTCTTTTCACTTTTCCTAAAGTTTAATTACCCTCCGTGCTTGCAGCTTTAACAAAAAGGGTTCAGAATGAGACCATTCTAAACCTCTTTTGTCGACAAATTGAAAACCGCATCGCTAAACATTACCGTGCGGTTTTTAAAATACTATTTCAATACGGGTTGCTTGCGTTATCCCTCAATTAAATAATGGGCATTCCGTGGCGTTCTAATGCAGCAGCTTCTAAGATAGACATCCCTTGTTTTTCTGCGAATGCAGCCAGCTTATCTGAAACAGCAGGAGCAAAGGAGGCTGGTGGAGCTGCATAGCTCATCGTCCGCTGGCGTGCAGCATTTCTTCGCGCGAAAGGACCGGTGATCGCAAGCGTAATCCCTGGGCTTTGTATATTAACGAATAGTGTATTGCCATCTGGTGAAAATGCAGGTCCTGCAAATTCAGAACCATTTAATGTATTCTCTGCAAACGTGTAGACATTTCCTTCAGGAGTAAGGCCAATAATTCGGTCATTTCCGCTTCCATCTTCAGCAATCCATAGATCTCCCCAAGGAGTAATCGTTATATTATCCGGCATCTCCAAGTCGTCGGAAGCGGCAGATTCATAGAACAGCTCCAGTGTATTAGTCGCTGGATAGTACCGATATACACGTCCAAGTTTTCCGGTGCCCGCACTGGTATCGTCAAACCAAAGTGTGCCTGCTGCAAACCAGGCTCCTTCTAAGCGGCTAAATCGAATACATCCCATATCACGTGCATCTTCTTTCGCACGCTCTGGATTAATTTTCTTCCAAACGATCCCAAATCCTTGTCCATTACTGAAGGAACTGGCTGATGAAGAAGGCAATTCATCAATCGCTGCCGCTTCAAGAATTCCGCCCTTTTGCAGAGAACCAAGTTTTTGGCTTCGGTCATTTGGAGTAAAACGATATAAAAAGCTTGGATTGCTATCCTCCGTTAAGTACCAAATACCAGTTGATGGATCGACCGCACATGCTTCATGGGAAAAGTAACCCATATCCCGAATAGGAGTTTTTGACATAGCATTTTCGGGATCATGAGCATTTACCTCAAAAACAAAACCATGTCCAAGCTCCCGAGTCTCCTCGCATGTTAACCATGTACCCCATGTGGAAGGTCCTCCTGCACAGTTCCTGATGTTTCCTGAATTCGTCACATACTCGCTAATAACCTCGTTATTTTGTCCAACAACCAGAGCAGTTGTTCCGCCTGCAGCCCCTTTGCTCCATGGATTCTTTCCGTTAACAGGGAAATCAGCATTCGTTCCGAGTTCATGATTCCTCACAAGGACCGTTGTATTTTTTGGACCTTGAAAGGCTGCCATACCATCAAGATTGCCCGGAACCAAATCTCCGTTAGACATTCGATCTCCTGTTTTAGAAATGATTTTGTATTTAAATCCCCGAGGAAGATCCAGAATACCCGCTGGATCTTTGACTAAGGGACCGTAGCCTCCGAAACCGCCAGCAGGATTTGGTGCTGCAGCAAGCGCACTGGAGGCTTCGCCCAATGAAAAAAATCCAGTAGACCCAAGAGTGACTGCCAATGTACTCATTCCGCCAATTTTTAAAAAATCTCTTCTGTTAAGATCCCTGCTTCCAACTAACATAAAATATACCTCCTATTTTTTTGGAGCTGTCTTTCTGCTGAGCTTTTCTATCAAATAGGTTAACAGAATATTCTTAAGAAGAAGTTAACACTTTGTAAAATAAGCATTAACAAAAAAAACAGGAGTTCAGTAGGAGGTTTATTAGCTTGTTAACAGCAAAGATGCAATGTTTATCTAGCTTCTGACCTCTTTAAGAGTAAGATCTTAATAAAAAACGATAAAAGACGGGACTTTGGAACTGCAAGTTTATTTCGGTTCAAATAATAAACGATTATAATTTTATAAATTCTTAATAAGTTTTTTATGACTAAATTTACATTTTTACATATTGTTCACCATATCCTCTATAAGAGAATTTCATAAGAGATTTTAGCCTTTCCTTAGTAGCTATTAATTCTCTAGAGACATCCTTAATACGCTTAATAATGCGTAAGTTAAATGCTTCCGTTTATTAAACCCAACCTTTACCAACATATTAACAAAAAAAGGTGCCTGTCCCTAGCTCACAGCCTTTATAGCCAGCAGGAATCAGACACCTTTAAGTTATATTACACCAGGGACTATACGGATTATTATTGTTCAAGAATGGCTTTGATTTTTTTCAAATCCTTCATGTTTGCTCTTCTCATCATTGGAGCCATGAAAAGGGACATGATCCTACTAAAGCCATTTGGGTTCCCTATATTTCTTAAAGTCATACGAGTATGGTTTTCATTGATAGCTTCCCATTTATAGATGGTCTCCATTGGAAATGGCCCATTAGCTGTTTTCATCACAAATTTCTTTTCAGGAATAAATTCGGCAATTTCATAGACATATGCTAGTTCCCGGCCTAGAAACTCCGCCCTGAAAGCTATTTGGGAACCTAATTTGAGTGGTTTTGGTGTTTTCCACTCAACTGACTTTATATTTTCATACCATTCAGGAGCATGATCAGGGTTTGCTGCATATTCTGAAACTTGTGAAATAGGGCTTTTAATTGTTATTCCTGTTAAAACATCTACCATCTTGGCCTCCTATTTACTTTCCACGTATTTTTTCAGCAGGGTTCCAAGCAGATACTCCCAGCCCTTAGAATGGTCCTCTTCCCATTGCTTCTGAATAACACCAGAGGCTGTATGGGAAAGCTGGAGCAGTGTTCCTCCTTCTTTTTCAAGAAGTCGATACGTATAAGCACTGTTTACCGCTCCCTGCATGCCAAGATGGCCATGCATGCGAATTTCTTCAGGAGCATTTACAAAATAAACATTTCCCCAGATTGCCCCTTCTTTTTCTCCCCATTTTTCAATAAATTGGCCGCCCGGGACAGGATCAAAAGTAAAGTGGGATGTTACTCCATTTGGAGCTATCCGAAACTCCCACCAATCTTCCACCTTTTCGGTTAATGCTTTGAATACTTCTTCGCGTGGTGCATCAAGAAATAACTCCTGTTCAATTCGAAAATCCTTTGTTGATTCCATCGATTCTCCTCCTTTTTCTTCTACAGCCCTCCGTAAATTCAATAGCGAGCTGGCAGTGGATTGCATATATTTACCCACCCAGCGCTCATGCATTTCCTGAAGCGGCACTGCATTAAGAAAATGCCTTTTATATTTTCCTTCTCGCCGTACCACGACTAAATGGCCTTCCTCTAAAATATTTAGATGCTTCATAATGGCATACCTTGTGACTTCAGGAAATTGGTCGTTTAGTTCTCCAGTCGTTTTTGGTGATATCTTTAGAATATCGAGAATTCCCCTTCTGATCGGATGTCCCAATGCTTTAAAAACGGTGGATAGTTCGTCGCCCATTACATCGACCCTTTCGTTAATATGTGACTAAAAAGTAACGTGTTTTAGATGTGACCTTATGGTAACATATCGGTTGTTACCGGTCAAGATTATTAGTTTTTACCTCCATAAAAAAAGGTGCCTGTCCCCTTACATTCGCTAACACTTTACACAGCCGGGGTCAGTCACCTTTCTTTTGTTATTTCTTCTTCTGCCGATACAAATCAACTGACTTATACCCTTGCGATAAAATATCGACCATTTGTGCTTGGCGTTTATCACGTGTTTTCTGCTGCTTAACAGAAAAGATGTAGCGAGCCCAATCCCTTTGATAGCCTGGCGTAAGTTCCTGATAAAATGTTAATGCATTTGGATATTCTTCTAAAATCTTTTCTATATCCTTCACGTTATCTTCGTAATCAGCCACACATTGACTGGGAGCAGATGACTTTTTCTCCTTCTTCTTTTCACGCTTCAATCCAACAACCGTAAAGACATCATCCATACTGACCATCCGCGAGAACTTCACATCACTATGATCCACATACCCATCTTCGCCCACTTTCATCGTTGGGAAAATATCATCTCTATGAACGAAAGAATCATACCGTTTATTTCCTTTTTTCGGATAGGCTAAAAATAAATAGCCTTTTTCAAGCAGCTGTTCCTCATCAATCACTTTTCGAGTATGCTTTGCCATTTCATCTATGGTTTCTACAAAGATGAAAATTGCATCATGCTCGCCTGATAACGTGGTCTTATATCCATTAAATACATCATAATCACTTGGCTGGTTAAGTACAGCCATATTTTTATATTTATTCAGTTTTAATTTTTCAATGATTGTCATAACATACTCCTTTGTTAAACCCTTTATTCTAAAAATATATCACTTAAGAATTGTTAACTGATAAAAATACTACTATACAACCTAGACAATATCTATTTGTCATTGACTTGTATATAACTTATACTTCTAATTAATTCAAACAACATTTTTTGAAACGAGAGGATGATTTAGATGAGTAAGGAACAACAACATACATCGGAGCTCACCCTTAAAGAGAAAGCAGTTTCTTTTCTGCAGCTCGTAGCCTCTGGGGAAGTTCGTGATGCATATCAGCGTTACATTGGCCCTAGCTTTTCCCACCATAATCCCTTTTTCCCTGGCGATGCAGATTCACTCATGATTGCGATGGAAGAGAATGCAGCCCAAAATCCAAACAAGATATTGACCGTTAAACTCGCTATCCAAGAGAATGAAACCGTTGCCGTTCACTCCCATGTGAAGCAGAATCCCGAGGATCTAGGAGGAGCTGTTGTACATATTTTCCGTTTTCAAGATGGCCAGATCGTTGAACTATGGGATGTAGGGCAGCCTATACCAGAGGATTCCCCTAATGAAAATGGAGTTTTTTAAAATACTTCCTATAATGCCAAAAAGGTGCCTCCCCTTTTTACATGTTAACGTAACCGGTCACCTTACTATGGAAACAGCGTCAATCCGGATACAAAAATGGATAAAAAGGCTGAACGTCCTGCGCTAAAGATCATGATTTATCTGTTTGAATGTAACCTTTAGTCTAAAAGAGAGCTCGAAAGAGTGGCAATATCTTAAAGCATGATTAATAGATTTTACTATCGATGTTCTTGTGCGAGCCGTCACAGTTGGGCTTTTTTTGAGATAGTCCACAAGTGCAATCCTTTAGTCCCTTTCCATCGAGAATTTTCGGCATACATTTTACAATCCTTGATTCTCGGGTTTTGGATTGTTTGGGCTGAGAAAAATGAAGAATGTATGCTCTTTGCCGCCCTGGCGTCAATCCTTCAAAAGCAGTTTTCAAGGCAGGGATTTCATTGAGCTTATTTTGAAGTTCATCAGGAATTATGTATTCTTTATGCTCTTTAGTTTTCACTTCCAAACCGGCTTTTTCAACGTCAATGGCTTCATAAATATAGGCTTTCAAGATACTTTCCATTTCAGCAATTTCCTGGACATTGGTGAACCGAATTTGGCGCGCAGCCTGTACATTCTCCGTTTGCTGGATTAGAATCCCATGGGCATCCTTTAACAACGCACCTTTGTGAAACAGAAGCGCACAATAATCTTTAAATCCATGAATTAAAACGATGTTTTTATTCTCAAACGTGTAACAGGGATGCATCCACTTATACTCTTCGGTCAACTCACAGTCAAGAACGATTTTTCTTAACTTCTCATATTCTTCTTTCCACTTTTCGGCTTTATTTAAAAATTCATCAACTTCAGGATTCAATCTGCTAGTTGTCATCAAGAACACCCCACTTCAATTTTTCGATCCGCTGAAAGTTAAGAATGATCATTCTCAGGTTCACCAATTCTTTTGGTCACTTTTTGGCTTTGTTTGAGTATTCATCAACCCTGAATCATTTACCATGATCCGCTTGGCAAGAAACGACGCTCCCCAGTCTGCGAATCCCCTCTGCAATTTCCTTTTCATCCTCAAAACTAAAGGAAAGCCGAAGAAATTCCGTCCCATCCGATTGGTCCAAGAAAAAGTATTTACCAGGAATAAAAGATACCCCCTCCGCAAGCGCCTGCGTCAGCATTTTCGATGTATCGACACCAGGAATCTTCATCCAAACGAAGTAACCGCCTTCTGGCACATACCAGGAAGCTGATTCAGGAAGGTACTGTTCCAGTGCCGAGAGCAGGACGGCGCATTTGGACCGGTATGTGTCTCTCAAGGTTATGAGTCTCTCCTCAAAATTGGTGTTTGTTAAATATACAGCCATGGTGGCTTGAGCAAATGGATGGTTCAGATCTTTTTTAAACCAGTCCGATGCATGAATGATTTCCCTTGCTCCTGCTATCCATCCAATACGCATTCCTGGTGCCACGATTTTGGATAACGAACCGACATGCAGAACTCTAGACTTTTTATCCATAGCTTTCAATGTTGGCACATTTTGATTAAATGATAATTCCCCGTAGGCATCATCCTCAACTATTAAGAAATCATAGCTGTCGGCCAGATCTAATAGGTGCTGCCTGCGTTCTTCTGTCATTGTCGTTCCTGTTGGATTTTGAAAAGTTGGAATCGTATATAGAAAACGCGGCTGAGCTAGCCCTCTTCGTTTCCTTTCTGCTAAAATTCCTTCTAGTACATCAGTTTGAAGTCCATGCTTATCTACAGGAATACTGATTTTACGCTTAGTATAATTTTGAAAAATTTCTAAAGCCTCCATATAGGTGGGAGACTCTACTGCCACGATTGACTCCTCATCCAGGAGAATGCGGGCAATTAAATCGATCGCCTGGCAAGCGCCTGAAGTTATCAAAAGCTCTTCTTCCGAAACAAAAATATCCCGCTCTTTCAATCTTTTTAAGATCTGTTCCTTTAGCTTTAATATTTTGGGACTTCCAATATAGTGGAGCGGCAAATCCTGCTCCTCTTCTAATAGACTGGCAACAGCTGCCTTTACCTCCTCAGCCGGAACAAGGGCAGGTGCTGGATAGCCGCAATGCAGTCGTATACAATCTTCAGGAATCTCCGGAATCCACTCCCCAGGAGGATTATTCTGGAGAGCCCTTTTGATATTCTCAGGAAAAAAAGAAGCAGCATTCACTTCTATCCACACCTTTCTAGTAGCTTTTACTATCGATTATAAACTTCTTGCCTGGGATGCTCCACCAATTCAACAATACCTTAATAAAGCAAGCGTTCTTCGAATTGTCTTTTTACTTTGTCCCACTCTTCCTTTATGACACTATATAGGACAGTATGACGGATAGTCCCTTCTTTTCGTATCATATGATTTCTAAGGATGCCTTCTTTAACCGCACCGATTCGTTCTATCGCTTTTTGCGAACGGATGTTTTTATGTCCGGTTTTAATTTGTACACGGTTAAGGGAAAGTTCTTCGAAGCAATATTTCAATAATAAATATTTACAGTTTGTATTAATATTTGAGCGCCAATAAATAGGGTTCACCCAAGTTGAGCCGATTTCAAGCCGTTTATGTTGGTTTGAAATATCGAGAAACCAGGTTGCACCGATGATCTTCCCTGTATTTTTATTTACAATGACATAAGCAAAATCGGTGCCTTGCTCACGTTTTTGTATAGCATCCTCAACATATTGAATAACCCTCCTTTTGTCAGTTAAATCGACAGACATATGCTCCCATATGCGTTTATCCTGAGACGCTTCATAAATCCCTTCTATATGCTCAAGTCCCATTGGAATTAACTGTACAAAATTGTTTTTAATTTTTTCATAATATCACTCTCCTTGAATCTATTAAAATTGATTTCTGGTATGATTTAAATAACCAAAAATGAATTTTAATATAATACCAAGGAGTGATTATATGGAACTTCAAATTCTGCTTTCGGATCATAAAACAAAATATAAGCAAATCTATGAACAAATACAAAAAGCGATTTTAGATAGAAAATTGCCAGCTCATGCTAAACTTTCTGCAAAGCGGCGTTTGGCTGAACAATTAAACGTAAGCATCATGACTGTTCAAATGGCTTATGAACAATTGCAGGGTGAGGGATACTGTTATTCAGTGGAACGCAAAGGATATTTTGTTTCGGAAATTCAGGATGAATGGCACTATAGTGAGAATGATACAGCTACTTTTGAGAAAAGAGTTCAGGATGAGTATCTTATCAATTTTAAAAATGGGCAGGTTGATGCCTCTGCCTTCCCCTACAAACATTGGAACAGACTATATCGAAAAGAGCTTAGTGAATCCAATGGCAGCAATGCACCGTGGCAGGGAGAATATTCTTTCCGTGTACAAATTGCACAATACCTGCAACAGGCTAGAGGGCTGGCCTGCCAGCCTGAGCAAGTGTATGTATTCAGCGGTTTTCAGCAGCAATTACTAAACGTATGTTTGTTTTTTAACCGGAGAGCCATCGGAACAGAGGATCCTGGTTTTATTCGGGCAAAATCTGTTTTTGAACAATTACAGCTGTCATGTCATCCGATTTCTGTGGATGAAGAAGGATGCCGTGTGCCTAATGAGCCAGTAAAACTATTATATTTGACACCAGCTCATCAATATCCGACCGGCACGATAATGTCTATTGCTAGAAGGGCTGAGTTATTAAATTGGGCAGATAAAGAGGATGCTCATATTATCGAGGATGACTATGATTCTGAATTTCGCTACAAAGGAGCACCTATCCCGACATTATCCCATCTGGATTCAAAAGACCGTGTGCTTTACTTTGGCACCTTTTCAAAAACATTGCTGCCGTCCCTTCGAATAAGTTATCTTGTTATGCCAGCTTCTCTTCAACAAGACTTTGAAAAGTTTAATACTTATCAAAAATCGACTGTTTCAAGAATCGACCAGCGGGTTGCTGCAAATTTTATGGAAGAAGGAAATTATACATCTCATATAGCAAAAATGAGAACTCTATACCGAGGCAAAAGAAACTGTTTAATAGAAAGCCTATCAAACCATTTGGGAGAACAATTTGAAATCATAGGGGGTACAGCAGGCTTACATATCACCGTGACATTACCCGAAGGATTGAATGAATCAAAAGCAATCGAACTGGCAAAGGCAAGAGGAGTTGAAATTGATGCTGTTTCACCTATGTATCTGCTTCACAAGCCAAACCATCAAGTGATGCTTGGATATGGTGCACCCACTATGCAGGAAATTCAGAGAGGGGTCCATTTAATCGCTAATGTATGGCAAGATTACTTAAGTAATTAGGATTTCTTACGATTCTTAAAAAAAACCCCGAGGCATAAATTCAAATATTTTCGCCCTTTTTAATTTATTAAAACCAAAACCTAAGTTGAAAAGAGCGCTTATCTTACAGGATAATGCTCTTTTGTTGAAGTGGAAAACAAGCACATCTTTTCCTTAACAGCTACCATAAAATCAAACATATTCATGCCCTGAATTTGCTGGAATTTGTACAAGTCTTGGTTATAGTACAAATGAATATGCTTTCCTGTGATTCCTCTTTTTTCTGAAAGGGAAGCGATATTCCTATACTCAAATTCTTCAACAAATTCCTTGTTTGTTTCTGATACCTGGATTCCACAGAATAGCAGTCTTTTGTTCGTTGCCGCAAAGAAGCCTGCCTGCGGTGCTAAACAGTAATGTGCTACTAATGAACAGCTTAAACATTCAATAACGCTTTCACCCTCATGCAGTACATGTTCAACCTGATTTTTCACAAGATTCATGAACGATCCCCCAATTCTAGTGATAATTTCATTCTATAAATTAACCCCAGTCTTAACTGCCAATATCAGCCCGGTAGACCAATCTAATTCTGTAATGTCCAGGTCAGGTCTGTCCTGCAAAGTTTTTAAGAGTTTAGTTGCTTTGATTCTATATTTTTCTGGTAATTTCGATTGCGGAAACACATTATGAATCACATAAAATCCGCCAACATTTAAATGGTCCAACGTTTTGTCCAGCAGCTCGAATTTTCCCGGCCACGTATCTGCAAAAATAAAGTCAAACCGTTCTGATAGTTTTTGAATAAAGGCTGCTCCGTCCTCGCAGCAAAATGATACTCTCCTGTCATTCCCCAGGTGCCTTCTTGCGATGGACTGAACTCTTGAATCAATGTCAACCGTTGTAAGCGTGCTGAATTCATCCATTCCATCGATGATCCAGGCAGCAGACGCTCCTGTACCTGTTCCCAGCTCTAAAAAGCTGCCCCCTGGTTTTGAGGCAGCCAAACCCTTTAGTAAAAAACCTGTTTTTCGATCACATGACTGCTCAAAGCCGAGCAATTGTGATTCCTGTAATATCTTTACGTAAGCTTCCGGTACCTGTATAACGCTGCTTTCCATTATGTCCATTCCTCCTCTTTTATAGGTCGTATCTTTAAATCAAATAAATCACATTCTTTTTTATGGCTGTTTTCTAAATAATTGTTTTTTGAGCTTGAAAATGATATCCGTTGATTTCCGCTGCAGGCACTTGCTTTCCGCGGGGAGGAATGAGAGCCTCCTCGGCTTTGCCTGTGGGGTCTCTCACCCCCTCTCCTCCCGCAGGACATTGAATAAGCTTCCTCGAATAGACACCGCACGATGAAAATGCGACAGCATTTTCGAGGATCAAGTGCCCTCCGCTCCAATCAACTCAGTGGCTAAACTCATTTAATCGCTTAAAAGCAACTAACTTTACGAAAATAGCCTTTTATAAAAAGGCAACAAAAAAGACCTCTTATTACAAGAGGCCTTTATACTTTAAAAACGACCTCTCATCTCCCAGAGCGTTAACTCTGTTGGAATTAGCACCTTCCTGAAATAATCAGGGGTTGCTGAGGCTTCGCAGGGCCAGTCCCTCCACCTCTCTGGATAAGAATTTGATTATAATATTGATTTTTCAAACAAGTATTGCATAGTTTCAGAAAAATGGCAACTTGAATATCTTCCTTTATAAAATTTTTTTCCTTTTTTTGCAGGCCCGAAATATGAGTATAAAGTTTACTATAAAAAAGCTGCTGAATACACAAAAGTCCTGCTAAACAGCAAGACTGATGTGAAAACATCCATAACGCTACTTACAAAGAGCTTCTTCATTACAATAAAGAGCTCTTAAGTGTTTTATTTTCTTCATTATTAAATGGTCCAGTCTCAGGAAACAGTTTTCTTGTTAACCGGGGGACATACATCGCTAAAAAGACGGAACGCCCTGCACTGAAGATCAGAAAGGACAGCCATAATCCATGGTTTCCGGCGATCGGCACCACCAGAAAATAAACAAGTAAAAAAATGGATAAGGCAAGGAGCATGGAATCCCGAATAGGTGCGGCTTCGGTTGCACCGGTAAAAACTCCATAAAGAATAATACCAAAACTTATCGTAAGGGGAAACACGATAATCCATATTTCATAGCTTTGGGCCGTTTCTATGATCCTTGGAATATTTGTAAATAACCTGAGAATATAATCATTCAGCAAATAATAGACACTGGCTATTATAACCGATGAATATATTGCCCACTGCCAGGATAACTTGAGCGTCTGCTGATACAGTGTTTTATCTTTTGAGCCAATTGCTTTTCCTGTCATAATACTGGATGCATTGGCAAAACCATCATAAAAATAAGCCATGATGTAATGGATTTGGAGCAGGATTGCATTGGCAGCCAATGTTTCTGTTCCAAAGGAAGCACCCTTGGCAGTAAATAAATTAAAAACAATTAACAAACAAACCGTCCGAATAAACAAATCCCTGTTCACTTTCATCATTTTCTTGAACGATGACGAGTCTATCACTTTATGAAAAGATGGAAATGTTCCTTTGAATGGAGAAGCTTTCCAAACAATCACTAATCCGATGGCAAAAGCCGTTATTTCAGACAGTAAAGTCGCTGCTGCTACACCGGAAACACCCCACGAAAAGCCAAATACAAAGAGGATATCCAGGACAATGTTCATGAGGTTCATCAACACTTGCACTAACAGCGATATTTTGATCATAGACATTCCCATCAGCCAGCCCAGAATGACATAGTTTAAGAGAGCAAAGGGCGCACCCCAAATCCTGATCTGCAAATAATCATCGGCAAGTGACTGTACATGAGGATCCGGGCTTAACAGCGGCAAGAACACTTGCATAATTGGCAACTGAAGGGCAATTAAACTAATTCCTGCTATAACAGCGATAAGGAAAGGACGGGCGATTGCCAGCATTCCGCCTTCCGTGTCCTTTGCACCATGAGCTTGAGCGGCAAATCCGGATGTGCTGACCCGCAAAAATCCAAACAGCCAGTACAATGTATTAAATATAATCGTACCTACTGCAACTGCAGCAATGTATGAAGGATCCTGCATCTGGCCCACCACCGCTGTATCAACTGCCCCTAATAAGGGAGTGCTTATGGTTGAAATAATGAGTGGAATAGCCAAAGTGAGATATGCCTTATGATTCATGATGATCCCCCTTACCCTTCAAAAACATACAGCAATTCCTTTGTATATGGATGTCTTTTCACTGAAAATAAATCATATTTGCTGAATTCATCTACTACCTGGCCTTGTTTCATCACCATGATCCGGTCGCTCATGAAGTTCACTGCAGCCAAATCATGCGAAATAAATAGATAGGACACGCCTAAATGCTGCTGAAGGTCTTTTAATAGATTCAAGACTTTGGCCTGAACCGAAACATCAAGACTCGCTGTGGGTTCATCCAGAATGATAAGCGAAGGTTCAATACTTATGGCTCGGGCGATCGTGACCCTCTGCTTTTGACCTCCGCTTAATTCATGGGGATAACAGGAAAGATATTTGGATGGAAGCTCCACCATCTCAAGCAGCTGTTCTGCTGCCTTTTCTCGCTGCTGCCGAATTCCTTTTAAAAAAGACGGCTGGATATTCTTTTGAAAATCCAATGGTTCCATCAGCGAATCGATGACTTTCAGTTTCGGATTCAGAGAGGCGGCAGGGTTTTGAAAGGCTGCCTGGACTCCCCTTCTAATTGAGCGAAGGTCCTCTTTACTGGCCGTATGCAGCGCCTTGTTCTTAAACCAGATTTCACCTTGATCTACTTTTTCCAATGCAAGGAGACACCTCGCTAATGTGCTTTTCCCGCTCCCGCTCTCCCCAACAATGCCCAGACATTCGTCTTTCTTTATGACAAGAGATACTTGATCGACCGCAATTTGCCCAAACGAATACTGCTTCGTAATATTTTTTGAAACCAGTACCTCAAGTCCAGCCGTATTCATTTATTCACCCGCTTCTTTAAATCAAATTTTTTATCGTTACCAGTCGTTCTTTCGTCTGCTTCAAAGAAGGAATGGCAGCTATCAAAGCTTTCGTATAGGCATGCTTGGGATTCATTAATACCGCCGTTTTCATTCCGGACTCGACAATCTCTCCCTTTCGCATGACAGCCATTTTATTGGCGAATTTCCGTACATGCCGCAAATCATGAGTAATAAATAATACTGCACAGTTTGTTTGCTTTTGCAGCTCAGCAAGCAGCTGAAGAACATGGACTGCAGTAATGCTGTCAAGAGCGGTTGTCGGCTCATCTGCAATGAGCAATTTCGGCTTAAGTATCGTCGCCATGGCAATGGCAGCCCTTTGCAGCTGCCCTCCGCTTAGCTGAAATGGATAGCTTTGATAGACCCTTTCTCCAGGCAGATTTACATTGTTTAAACACTCCAAAGCCCTTGATTTTCTTAGTTGTTTCGAATCATTCAAATGTGTTCTCAGCATTTCATCGAATTGAGCACCGATGGTCATAAATGGGGTGAAAGCTCCCTGATAATCCTGAAAAATATAGGAAATGGCTTTCCCGCGATAGGTGCGCCATTCTTTTTCCTTTAAGCTGGAGAGATTTACACCGCCATGATGGATGCTGCCAGACGAAATGATGAGCTCACGCGGCAGCAGGCCTCCAATGGAGGAAGCTGTTACACTTTTCCCGCTTCCGCTCTCACCGACTAGCGCCACCCAATCCCCTTCATTGATGGATAACCCGATATTTTGTACCAGGGTTTCTTCCCTATGTTTTATGGTTAAATTCGAAATGGTTAAAACAGACATCATCTGCCTCCGTTCTGGTTTTTCACATCATAGTAATCTCTTAAATAATCACCAAACAAATTAAAAATAAGGACAATCACCATAATGGCTAAACCGGGAATGAGCATTAAGTGTGGAGCATTATAGAAGAATGCCTTTGCTTCATTCAGCATCGCCCCCCACTCTGGAGTCGGAGGCTGAGCCCCTAATCCAATATAGGAGAGAGAAGCGATCATTAAAATGATTTTTCCGGCATCCAGGGTCGCAAGAACCATCACATTCCCTAAAACATGAGGAATCATATGTCTGCGCAATATATTCATCGAGCCAACACCATTTACTTTAGCTATTAAGATATAATCCTTTTGTTTTTCCGTCAGAACGGTACTCCTGGCTAATCTGGCATATCCGACCCATTTCACCATGACAATGGCAAAGATTAAATTGAATATCCCCGGTCCCAGCAGGCCGCTCAAAATTATCGCGGCAATATAATCAGGGAACGCCATAAAGGCATCGACCACCCTCATGAGAATACGGTCTAATCTTCCTCCGATATATCCAGAGACGAGGCCAATTGGAACACCAAGAAGCAATGAAATAGCCAATATCAGAAAACTTGTACCAACTGTCGTTTGGGCACCAGACAAGATTCTGGAAAAAACATCTCTCCCTAAATGGTCAGTTCCCAAAAAATGTTCCAAACTCAATGGCTTTAACCGGTCGGCCATATTCACCTGATTCGGGTCAAATGGAGCAATAAAAGGAGCAATGATGATGGCAATAAGAAAAAGACCCATTAATAAAATGACCGAATTTGTTGTTCGCAAACGATTTATCATCCCTTGTCCCCACCCCTCAATCGGATTTCCGGATTCAGGTATCGATACGAAAGATCAACCAATAAATTAATCATCACGACAAACAGCCCCATGAAAAGAATATACCCCTGGATAACCGGATAATCCCTTCTAACGATTGCTTCTACCACCAGTTTGCCAACCCCAGGATATGCAAAAAGAACTTCAATAATAACTGTTCCGCCAAGCAAACTCCCCAGACTTACCCCAAAAATAGTTATAACCGGGGTAAGGCAGTGGCGAAAAGCATGAAAGAAAAAAATTCTTTTTTGTGAAAGCCCCCGTGCCCTCGCAGACTTGATAAAATCCTGTCCCAGGCTTTCCAGCAGACTGGACCTCAATAGCCGAACATAAACAGCAGCCATCGCAATTCCCAATGTTAGGGATGGCAGCAGCAAATGAAGAAAAGTACCTTTTCCCATAGCAGGCAGAATTCCCAGTTTAACAGAAAACAGCTGCATAAAAAGCAGCCCCAGCCAGAAGCTGGGTACTGAAGCACCAATTAAAGCAAAAATCCTGCTGAGGTGATCAATCCATTTATTCTTATACAAGGCAGCAAGAGTTCCTATCGGTGCAGCTATCAGCATCATAACCGCCATTGATGAAAAAGTTAAGGAAAGTGTGGCAGGAACTTTGTTAATCAGCTCCTGCAAAACTGGCTGTTTCGTCATATAAGATTCCCCCAAATCAAACTGAAAGAATCGGATCAGCCAATTCCAATACTGGACATAAATGGGTTCATTAAAGCCAAGCTCTTTTCTAAGCTCTTCAACCTGTTCATCTGTAATAGAAACGTCATCAATATTCAGCATATACCTTACAGGGTCACCAGGAGCTGCCTTCATGAACACAAAACTTATAAAGGATAATATAAACATGAAAAGCACAAGCTCAAACAGTCTTTTACCAGCCTGTTTCATTTTGTCCTCACATCTAGATCCTTAGTTAATGCGTAGTATTCACTTGTACTGGTCTGCCAATTTAGGACGTAATCCTTATATGCAACAAAATTATTGGGATGAACAAGAAAGGAGTGCAGTTTTTCCTGATCAATGATCTTGATAGCTGCTTTTGATAGTTCATTCCGTTTTCCATTATCAGACGTTTGATTCAGCTCTTCTATTAGCTCTGTAAGCTGATCATTCTGAATTTGCCCTGGATTAATTGCTCCCCCTGCCATATACGCGGAATTAAGGAAATAGCTCGCATCTCCCCTTGGAGCAGTAATCAAACTGTATGTGGCTATATCCCAATCCGTTTTCTCTGCCAAATATTCATCAATATTTTCAACCTGCTGAATTTCAATGGCAATTCCTAGTTCTTTTGCATTGGATTGCAGCAATTGGGAGATTAATGGCAATTCAGGACGATAGGAATAGGTCATGAGCTTAAGAGTAAGCGGCTTTCCGTCTTTTACCATCTTTCCGTCTTTCATCTTATATCCTGCTTCTTCTAAATATTTTTTGGCCATTTCCATGCTAAAAAATTTCTTTTCATAGTCTGGTGAGTACGGTGACTCTGCCAGGAATGGCCCTTCGGCGACAGTCGCTTGCCCCGCCATAATATCATCTGCAACCACTTGACGATCAATCAAGGCGTCAAACACTTTTCTTACATTGACATCCTTAAATGTTTCTTTGCCTGAGTTGTACATGAGAAGATGCGTACGAAGACTGGAGACCACATCCGTTTTGATCGATTGATCACTTTTAAGAATCTCAATGCTTTCAATGGCCGGGCGATAAACAATATCTGCATCTCCCGACTGAAGCGCCGTTGTCCGTGCATTCGCATCCTCGTTAAAGGTCATCGTTGCTCGATCAAGCTTGACCTCCCCGTCCCAGTATTCTCTATTCATTTCCAGTTCCAGCTTGCTGTTCGGTTCAAAAGAAACAACTTTGAAAGGGCCAGTTCCGATTGGTTTTTGTTCCATGTTCTCCACGGAACTATCCACTATAGCGGTGTTGGGATGAACAAGCTCGGAAGGAAACTGTGGCAATTTCTGTTCAGTTGTAATGCTCAGGGTTTGTCCATCCGCTTCCATTGTTTTGATTTTTAATGCCGTTTTCATGGCTTCGCTCACTTGTATGTTTCGTTCTAAAGAAGCTTTTACAGCGGCTGCATCTACTTTCTTTCCATTTTGGAAGGTAATGTTATTTCTGATTTGAAAGGTCCATGTCTGACCGCCAACACTTGTATCCCAGCTTTCCGCAAGCCATGGTTCAAGCTCTTGATCCTGATTGACTTTCACCAGTGTTTCGGTTATCCCTGCCCTGACAGCGGTATAGTTCAGGTGCGGATCAAGCGTTTCACTTGGAAAATTGGAAAGGAACGTGACTTCTTTCTTTTTTTCTTCTCCATTTTTTTCCCCAGATGGGTTGGAGTTTTGTGCGGAACAAGCTGTAAGCAGCATCAAAAGCACTGCCAAGACTAAGCTAATGTGTGTATTCTTATTCAATGACCTTCCCCCTCAATTAAAATCATACTTTGTCCCGCTAACCTGCAGCGGGATGGCTAATTCTCTCTTTATTTAGGCATAAACTTTTCAGTATAAAATCTGCTAAACAATTAGGTGGTTATTTTGTTTCCCTATGTAATGTACGTTTTTTTAAACGTGGTGAATATTTCATTAATTCAATGCGGTCAGGGTTATTCCGCTTATTTTTTGTAGTAATGTAATTGCGGTCTCCTGTTTCAGTGCATGCTAATGTAATTTTTACTCTCATATTGAATTCCTCCTGTATTGTTTTTTATTAAGCGCCATTGATGGCATTCTTTTTTTCTCACAATTGGTTCATGAATAATTAGTAAAGTTGTTTTGGTTGAACCTAAATAACTACAGTAACTGGCAGTTTTTTTATTTCTCACCTCATTCTACCAAATCAAAATCATTACGATTTATAAGTTATAGATGGTCCTCTTGCTCTCTTATATGTTTGTCACCATTTAAGCAATTTCCACCTTTGTCCTATCTTTTCAACTATTCATCAAATCGTAACAATTACGATTAAAATCTTACTCAATTTTTTTCTCAAATGCAAGTTTTTTTATAAATAACGTTCAATAGTCCTTTCCCCGAATTTTCATAGTTAAAGATTCCAAAAATAAAAGATTCATAAATTCATTTACAAATTCATAGAGTTAATTTAGAATGTAAAACGAAATAATTACGATTTACTATAATAAAATAGATTGGAGTTAAAAAATGAGAATCAAGCAGTTAGCAGCCACTTCAATTCTGACCTGCAGCCTTATTCTAGCCGGCTGTGGAAGTTCAGAAACAGCCAGCGAAGGGGCAGACAAAGAAAATAAAGAAGCTTTAAAAGTCTATACGACCATTTATCCTCTGGAGGATTTCACCCAAAAAATAGGCGGTGAGTTTGTTGAAGTGCAAAGTATTTACTCGCCAAATGTCGATGCCCATTCTTACGAGCCTTCCACAAATGACATGATTAGCCTGGCAAAATCAGATTTATTTATCTATACAGGAGTCGGCATTGAGGGGTTTGCAGAGAAAGCCTCTAAAGCATTGGAGAAGGAAAGTGTAAAAATACTAAAAGCCGGAGAAGGAATTGAACTTATTGAATCCGCCCATGATGAGCACAATCATGAAGACGAAGAAAATCATTCAGAAAACGAAGGTCATGAGGGTGAACATGGGCATTCAGAAAGCGAAGATCATGAAGATGAACATGGCCATTCAGAGGGTCATGAAGGTGAAGAAGCTGAATCACATGAACATGACGAACATATTCATAGTGATAAGGATCCCCACGTTTGGCTAGATCCAATTCTATCTATTGATCTTGCGAATACGATCAAAAATTCGTTAATTGATCTGATGCCAGAGCACAAATCTGAGTTTGAAGCCAATTTTAATCAGCTGAAAAGCGATTTAGAAAAACTGGATAAGGAAATTGAAACGACGATTGACAGCTCCAAAACGAAATATATATTAGTCGCCCATGCGGCCTACGGTTATTGGGAAGAGCGTTACGGCATCGAACAGATTGCCATTGCTGGTTTATCGCCAACACAGGAGCTCTCTCAGAAGGAACTGCAAGCAATTATCAACGAATCATCTGAGCATAACCTTAACTATGTGATTTTTGAACAAAATGTATCCCCAAAGGTGGCAAAAATAATCCAAAAAGAAATCGGGGCAAAATCACTCTCTCTTCACAACTTAGAGGCTATTACTGAGGAGAACATAAAGGAAAATGATGATTACTTCAGTATCATGCGTAAGAATTTAGAAACGCTTAAGACTGCTTTAAATGAGTAAAAAAGTTATGAAAAAGGCAATAGCTGATTTGCTATCGCCTTTTCTATTGATTCCGCAATTCGAAGTTTCATCAGTTGTGTAGTTTTATATTTTTCAAACACTCCTATTAAAGAGCCTCCTCCCCCTGATAAATACGAAACGCCGGAACAATCGTATCCGATACGATCTCTTTCCCTTTTTCCCGAATAAAGTCCAATTTATAATACGCATCAAACCTCTGGCTGATTTCTGTTTTCACCAGTTCAGGGGGCGTGACGACGATGAATTGGAATTTCAGTTTATCGGCTACAGCGAAGATTGGGTCAAGCACATGGGCCGATGCCGCCTGGCCAAACGGATTATCACAGACTAACGGAACCCAGCTTTGGTCGGTTTCACTCTTAACAGATAGAAGCATCATCATCATGACCATTCGGGCAGATAGCTTTTGGCCGCCGCTGCCATCGGATTTTGTTTTCGAACCCTGGTTGATCGTCTGCCAGGTTGAATAATGTTCGCGCTGTGGCTTACCATACATAAAGGCATTGTCTGTACGCATGTTATAAACCAAAAGCTCTGGGTATCGATTTCTGAGGGAGACAAATAGTATCTGCTCATCACTGATGAGCTGCTTGATTTCCTGATCCAGCTCCAGATTACTGTCGTCAATTATCTCGAATCGCTTCGTAATCTTGTTAATGGCTGAAACAAAATGCTGTTTCAGCAGCGGTTCGACCTCTTCCGCTTTTTTAGGCAGGATGTCTTCTTTTAGCTGAACAAGCGGGAAAGATCCCCGGTCATTTTTCAGCTTCATTTTCGCAATCATGGAACGAATCGCTTCTGCAATGCTCATCACCTTCATGCTTGCACGGCTTGCCCAGAAGTTTTGCGCTTTTTCTGCCCGTTCTTTGTCACGTTCCAACTGCTCTAAGCCGCTCTGTGAAAAACGCTTCATGTTTTGAACGACACTTTGAATATGAGCATAATGCCTTGTATCCATATGATCAAGGGTGGTTAAAACTTCATTCTTAAAACGGACCTCCCAATCCTTTCCTTCAATTGAAAGCTTTAAATTGCGCAGGGATTGTTCAATTTTCGCGTGCTTCTCCTGGCCTTCTTCCTGAATATCCTGATGTTTTTCACTCCAGAATATAATACTTTGCCTTCCTTGGCTCTTAATTTTCTCGACATCTTCTTCCGTAAAGGCAGCCGGTTCCTCTTTCAGAATAACGGACAAAGTTAACAGATCGCCTTCGAAACCAGCAGTGTTTTGTTCGGTTTCTTTTTTGCGCTCTTCTGTTTGCTTCATTTCTGCCTTCGCCTGTTTTGTCTGGTCGTTAATTTCAACCGTCTTTACTTCCAAATCAAGGTCTTCCCATTCTTCCGGCTGTTTGTCATGCTTGTCCACTTTTTTAGCAGACTTTTTACGCTGATCAGTTGCATGCTTTAATGACGTTTCTGCAACGGTTACGGCCGTTCCCTGTTCACGTTCCTCTTTCTCCACTGCCTTTGTTTCCTTTGCAGCCGTCTGGACCATGTTTTCTAAAATGCTCATTGGTTCATCCGGTTCCGAAGCATCCTTCCACTCTTCATTAAGAGCTTGAAGTTTTTTCTCCAGCTTCTTTTGCTGCTTCTGTTCGGAATCTCTTGTCGCTTGAATGGCCAGTAATTCACTGGCTTGCTCTTCTTTCGATTTTTGGAGCTGTTTTAGTTCATCGATACTTCCGTTGATCTCTTCCAACATGTGCGAAGATAAACGCGGTACCTCTTCAGAAGCTTCAGCTTTCTCTGCTGCAGGAAAGACAGCACTTTCAATAAAAAAGCTGATCTCCTTAATATTTTGCTCGGTTGATAGCTTCCATTCCAGATACGTTTGACTCCACTTTTCCTGCAGGTCAACAATCGTTTGGTGCTCGCTGCCAATCTCTTTCTGGGCGGCAGCAAATGCTTCCTTTTGTTTCTCTTTCTCTAGCTTTACCCGCTTATTTTCCTGAAGCAGCGCCTTTTCACGGTTAAATCCCTCTAATGTTTCCACATCTTTTGTGAGCTTTTCAATCTTTTCCTTTGTCTTCTCCAGCTGCTCATTAAGTCCCAGCTGCAGTTCTTTTTCTTTTTGCTCCTGCACGATAATTGCCTGCAATTCCGTCTTCTTGGCAATCATCGCTTCCTGTTCCTGATTCAGCGTACGATCAATCTCACTGGCCAGCTCATTAGCAAGGAAGCGGTCGACTTCTTTTAAAATTCGCCGTAATGAGGTTTCCGTTTTTTCGATCTCTGCAAGTGTTTCTTTCTTTTCTTCTATTTGTTTCGCAATCTTAATTTTCCAGTTAGTGAATTGGTTTTTATCGGTCAGCAAATCCTTCTCCGTGCCGGTAATCATCACAAAGGAATCCTGCTGATTTTCGCTCGCCATTTCCTCCCGCATAAAAATCGGTACCGGGCTTTTAAACATTCTTCCTGACAAAACCTGCTGATTTATTTTCTCCCATTGCGGCCTGCTGACCACTAAACCATAAGGAAGGAGCGGATGCGTAAGCAAATGATTCGCCATTTCGTCAGGTTTTAAAGATTGAAGAAATTGGGACCCGTAAAACACGTCAATGCCCGTCTTCTCATCAATCCATTCTTTTAATTCCTTCACGTCATTGTTCGCAATCCAGAAGTGCTCATCATTCAAGGCATAATCCAGCTGTGTCTCCCAAAGCGCTTTTTTAATTTCTTCCCCCTGCTCCCGATTCTGAACTAGGAGCTCCTCCACTTGTAAAGCATATTTTGATAAAAGTGCGTTCGTGAACGGAGCTGCGACTTCATCCAATAACCCATGCAGCTTATCGGCCAGCTTCGCTTCTTTGCGATGCTGCTCTTCACTTTTGAACATTAACTCTTCACATTTTTCTTCAGAAAACTGAATGGATTGAGCGAGCGTACCATGTGCAGATGCAAGCTGATTCTGCTTTTCATTCGATTGTTTATCCTTTGCTTGCAAATCTTCCAAACTAGCTTTTTTGACTTCAATCTGCTTTGACAAATTCTCGATAAAGCCCTGCAGATCATAGGTTAAGCGATCGCCGAATTCTTTGATGAGCTTTTCTTCTTTCGCCTCAAATTCATGAATTTGCGTATACAGAAAATCAATTTCCGTATGGAGCTGGGCGATTTCTTTTGTTTTTTGTTTATCCTGTTTCGAGAGATCGTTCGCTTTTTTCTTCAGGAATTTTTGATACCCTGCATACTGTTTAACCGCTTCCCCAATGGCTGCAGAAGACTTCTCCCATTGCAGCTTCGCTTCTTGTTTGACTTCTTCCATTCTTTGATTCACTTGCTCTAAGCCGCTGTTTTGCTCCAATTTCGCAATCTGCTGGGAAAGCGCGCGAATGCTCTGTTCCCCTTCATGCCATTCTTTTAATAACAGCTGGAAAGCCAGCTTGTCTTTTCGCTCCTGCTTTTCCTTTACAGCTTCCTGCAGGATATTATGCTTCTTCTGTTCTTCTGCTAATTTCTTCTCCCAATCCATCACTTCCCGATGGGCTTTTGCATAGTCGAGGTTGTCTTTCTGAAAGCGCAAATCCACCTGCTTACCGGTTAATTTTTCGATTTCCTTTTCCAGCTCAATTAGTGTTTCTTCTTCCGTTTTCTTCAAATGTTCCAAAGCGCCAAGCAGCTGCCTTCCCACCTTGATGCTGTCCTCAACGATCTCTTTATGCTTGACACCCTTTGCCAGGCTTTCTTCAAAAGGAAGAATATCTTCCAGGAACTCCTTGTGGGCCTGCTCTCTTTTTAACAGAACAGGCAGGTCCTTCGCGATGCTTGCCTGACTTTTAAAAATCTCCACCAGATCGTTCTTTTGATGCTCTGTCCGGTGCAGGACCTGACTGACAGTAGGAATAATTCGCTTCTGGAACAAGGAATGATCATCCTCAGCGCCTTCAAAGAATTTTCCAACGCCGCCTTCATCTTTGTTAATATCTTTCATAATATCCCAGTCTTTGCGGTTAATGCCGTATGTATCAAGGATGCGGTAGTGCTTTTTTGTATCCCGGTAAACATCATATCCATTCCATTTTAAATAATCCTTCAGGACTTCCGTTTCAGCCAGTTCATCATCTTCATAAAGTGGAATATGATCAAGTGATGCTTCTTCTTTCCGTTCAAACTCCCTTGTATAAAATGTAATATTCGGGACAATCTTCGCTTCCTGTTCAAGCGTTTTGCTTTCTCCGCTTTCCTCGTTCATGGAAATCCGCTGTTCAGCCGAAAACATCCCGCCTGTCACTAAGTGCCTGCGGTCAGCATCGTCGAGCTCCCATTGAATGAGCACATGAAAGGTATAAGGAATGAACTGTTCTTTATTATTAAAAAAGAATTGCTGATAATAGCGATTGTTCTGTTTTCCCCATGCCGTTCCAGGCTTGAGGATCTGGAAGATGGTTTGCAGGAATACCCCTTTTCCTCCTCCATTCATCATAGAAATGAGGCCGTTTGTAGAGGTTTCCTCATTATGGAAGTTAAATGTGGTGTCCTTATACTGTTTTTGCATGCCATCATATTTCAGGCCGGCAATTCTAATTCGATGGATTTTCGGCATGCTGATCCTCCTCTGTCTTCATTAATTCCTTGAACATTTCATAGCGGTCATAATCGTGATACAGGTATTCAATCCGCTCAAATAACTCCTGTTTCGGGATCGCCTTCGGAATATCCTCCCGGTCAAGAATCACAATCAGACCCTCTGTTTCCAATAAACGCATGCTGCTTGCAATCAAACCGATACGCGTCCGGCGGTTTGCTTTTCTGGCTCCATAATCATCGGTGTCGACCTCCATGTACTTCCACGTTGTCACGACATCCTTCATATCAATTTTTTCATCTTCCCCATAAGCGGGATTTGCCTTAAGTATGTGATCCCAGTTCATGATCACATCATTGACTTGCCGCTCCAATGAGTAGAAGCTGATTCCTTCCCGCTTCGTGCGGATTTTAGCCGCCTGGTTGCGGTCGATGCTTGCCAAAAAGGCCATAATGACAACGCTCATCAAGTGAAAATGTTTCTTTGTCTCAACCTGCTTATGCTTGTCCTTCATATGAGTAAAATTCGTAGCAAAAACAGAGCCGGTCGGCTGCACAACGAGCTGAATCCGTTTTGGCGACTCAATGATATAGGTACCGGATTCATCTGCCAATAAAAGAACCGTCTGCCTCACATCGGGATCAAAATACACCTGAAAGTGCTCGCTGTTTTCGTCGATGACTTTGTCTTTTAAAAGGGTAAAATAAACAGCTGAGGCTTTTTTGATACTTTCTCCACTCATCATTTCTCCTCCTGTACACAAATTTTAAACGGGGTGATTTTCATTTGATACCAGAGGAAAGGTTCCGCCCGATGATCAAACTCGGTATAGATCTTCAGTCCTTCAAACACCTGAAATTGCGGATACTCCTGCATAAGCTTATAAAGAAGAATTTCCCGTTCATCGCTTAACGCCTCTTCCTTCCGATGCAGCACCTGGACCTTCAGCGGCTTTTTATCAAACATCATCCATAAATCAATCGTTTCCGATTCTTCAAACCATAGATCCTGAACTTCGAGCGGCAGTGCTGATAAATCGGCCAATGAAAACTCTCCATATGTCTGTATATATTGAAACACATAGCTCCAGGCCTTGATGACAGAATCCCAGTTCGTTACCCGCTGATGGGTAATGCCCACATCTTCCTCTTCTTCTTCGATTGCCTCTGTCAGCTGTTTTTCATCAAATTCCTGTTCGCCCCAAACCCAGTCCAAGGGCAAAATAAATTCATTCTTTGGCGAAAATAAAGGTGATAACAACTTTTCCACCGTATCGAAAGAAAAAACGCCTTCCTTCACGAACCAGTTTTCATAAATATGTTCCCGAAATGAAACCAGGCTGGTTTCCCAAAACAGCGATGGGTTTTCCGCTTTTAATTTCATTTCATAGGAGATATTTTGAATAACAAGCTTCGCAAAACGGTCATGCAGCTGCCTTGTATGGCCAATCTTCTCCTGGAGAAGGATTAATTCCTTTTGAATAAGATCATCTTCTTCATTTCTTCGTTTCGTTTTCTCAATCATGCTGCTGATGGTGCGGAAGTGAATTTTCTCTTCTTCGAATTGCTTTTCAATTTCCGAACGGTTATCAGCCCTTTGCATTTCTTCTTCCATCAATAAGATTTTGGGGTTGTTGATCATTTCTTTTTGAAAGGAGAATTCTTTTGCCATTAAGCGGTTTACCCGTGAAATGAGGTGATCGAGGTTTCGCGTGGCTTTGCGAAAATTGCCGTTTTTAATCAGCTGCATACTGTAAAGCTGTTCAATCGTTATTGAAAATTCCTCTGCCATTTCCCTGCTCATAAAAATCATTTCCTGTGAGATATCGGTGAGCTTGTAAACGATGGATCCGCCCATCTCCAGGTTTGTATATAATTCATCCATTGTCACGTAGCGGAAAACCTGAGTCTCCCATGACTGCCTGATTTCATCGTAATAAAGGGCCTCAAACGGTCTACTGTACTCTTCTTTTCCCTGATATAGGAGCCCGCTCGTAATCCGTTCAATCTGCTTATCATCGGCTAAAAGCTTCATTTGCTTTATCGAGTCCTCGACCATATACTTGATATCCGATTTCCTCCGATGATCATCATCATTCAACTCCCGATAAAAAATGGTGAGGAGCACCTGCATCAGTATTGTTTGGATATGAGGCTTCAGCTCTCCAACTTCCATTCCTCTCCCAAGCTCAAACAGCGGGTTTAATCGCTGCATCCGCTGGGCGAACCCTTCCCATGATTCGTTCAAATCCATCTCCTCCATGTTTCAATAGTTAAGACTTCCTGAGGAATTCGTTTATTTTCCTGCCATAATTGCCTTAATACTTCCTGCTCATCTTCTGTAAACCACTCTATGAACGCATCGCGATATTTCAGATTTTGTATCTGACTTGATTTCTGTTCATTCCTTTGGTCCATACAATCGAGCATTTTACGATATATTTTTAATGCAGGCTGAATGCAGCAATCTGGATATTTTTCGATCAGCCGGGTTATGATCCCGTATCCTGCCGCATCGAGATCTCCTGCATAATAGAATAAGTATGATTTGGTCGGGAACATTTGAAAGAAAAACGAAAAGCTCCGTTCAATTTTAGTGCCTTCCCCATATATGATCAGTTCAGGATCGTAATCAAGCTGATCCGCTTCCAATAATTGAATGGCAGTATGAAAGAAAGATAGGTTTTCCAGAATTAGTACTCTCTGAACATCTTTAATTTCTTTCCCCTGCTTCATCCAAAATACAAAAGGCTCCCCGTATTTCACCACTTTAAGCTGCTCTTCCGATACGCCGATTCGAGCTAGAAAGCCTTTTCCATCGGGAAAGCTAATCCCATCCAGCAAAAAATTTTCATGGCCAAACAGCTCCAGGCTTCTTTCCTCGAGTGAAACGATTTCCCGCTCCTGGCTGGATTGGAGAAAAGCATATAAATTCAGGATCCGGCGCCATTCCTCTTTCGTCTGCCATTCCGGATGCCGTTCATAAAACGAAAAATCAAACCGGTCACTTAACTTCATCATCTCAAGCCGGTCCCATTTGTCCGCCTGAACCTTCACGTTAACCCAGTAATATAAAGGCATAGACGGTATTTTGCCATTGAATTGACTATTATGTATAGGAGTCAGCTGCCCTTCATTTTGCAATGATTCGATGGCTTCATAAAACAGCGAATAACCATCCATTTCGTCATAATCATCTAACAGCTTCCGCAGCTGAAATTCTAAATCGTTTATATTTAATTTCTTTCTTTGCTTCGGGTGTTGAATATCTTCTATAAAACTTCTCACCCTTGTTTCAATGATGTTGATTTTTTTCACCTTCTTAATACTTCTTCTGGTCTGTTAAAACCACTATTATACATGTGGACATCATTTTTATTATAAACTAGTTGCGGAATTGATGTAATGATTTTAAAAACGGAGGGAGAAAATGAGGCAGGGAGAAAGGCAATAAAAAGCACCTTTCCCCCTTAGTCACATAACGGGCACTGTGTTCGATGGTCCATCTTTTCTTAAGCATTTTTTTATTATTTGTTCTTAACTGTTATTTTCCATGGGACTATTCCTGTAAATTCATTAGGATGTTTTTTTCCTTACTGGTACATATAAATCAACTTTACATTTCCCTTCCGTATCCTCAGCAGGATTATTCATATTGTATTCAAGGTTATATCGATCGTAATCCGGGTCATACTCGCTTTTTGGCAGCCATTCTCCAAACATGTACTGATAGGCACTATTCAAATTATCAGGGGTATCATAGAATGGATACAGAGCGTAATCTCCGCCAGACAGCTTTTTGAACTTTATTTCCTTATGTTTCTCTTTATCAAAACCGTCAGGAATGGTAACACAGGCATCGTGACGGCAATCCCTCCTTTCCAATAACTCAGGATTATCCAATGAAATGCCGATAAAAGATTGCTCCGGAGGAAATAGCCCATTGGAACTTGCCCAGCTAATCAGGTTTCCCCAATGTTCCTGCGGCTCAAAATAACTCCCTGTACGCCTAATATACCCTACTTCAGTCTCTGGTAATGTTGTTACTATGATCTTCATTTTTTACATCTCCCTTTTGGAAGTATTTACCTTAAACAAATTTCGCTAATCTCTCTTTAATTTCCTTCTAAACCTGCCTTTTTGCCAAAAAAAAAGCACACAGCTTTATGCTGTACGCGCTTTTTAAATAGCAAATGCGTGATTACCGATTTTTTTCACAACTTCACGGGAAAAGATCCACTGACTTGTAGCGGTTTCAGGGTTATAAAAGTAAAGAAGCTCTTCGTTTTTCTCCTTTTCAACAAGAGCTATCTCAACGGCCTGAACTGCTTCATTACTTGCAGGTTCATTTATGGAGCCATTTTGAACAGGTTCAAAAGCATTTCTTTGGTAAATAACATCCTTAACTGTATCTGGAAATTGTTCATGCTCAACACGATTCAATACCACATCAGCCACGGCAACCTTCCCTTCGAACGGTTCACCTTCTGCTTCAGCCTGTACAAGACGAGCAAGCAGCTTTTTCTCTTCCGGTTTAATAAAACGATGATCGGTTGATGTAGCCTCTTTCGTGTTGACCTCAACTTTTTTATATGTCAAAGTTTCTGCAGCCTTTTGATCGACTGACTCAGCATCAAAATGATCAGCAGGAAATACATTATATGAACCCATTATGAGTGAAATTGCAACAACAAATGTAAATACATTTTTCATTTGTAAACCTCCTGTTTGTCTTTTTTTAGGATAAAAACAGGCCATATATAAGGCTAACAGGTTTACAAGGGGATCTCATTAGTGAATAGGTGGGAGAATTACCAATCATGAAAAAGCGATTCCAATTGCTGTTATAATAACCTAAGTTATACTGTTTGTTATAACATGCTTTTTAAGTTGTAAAATCTATATATTATGCTTGAGTAAGTTCTACTCTATAAATGAATGAGGTGCCTATATAATTGAAAGTACTTGAAACAAATCGATTGATTCTTCGCTGGTTAATAACAGATGATGCAGAATTTATACTCGAACTTCTAAATGAACCTGCTTGGATTCGTTATATTGGAGATAAAGGGGTACGGACGCTGGAAGATGCTAAGAACTATATTTTAAGCGGTCCCATGAAAATGTATTCACAGCTGGGCTTTGGGCTTTTTCTTGTTGAAAGAAAGGAAGGCAGCACTCCTCTTGGAATGTGTGGATTATTAAAAAGAGAGTCTTTAGAAGATGTCGATATTGGCTTTGCTTTTTTATCAAGATATCAAGCACAAGGGTATGGTTTTGAGTCAGCCACTGCTACGCTGAAATATGGGCATGAGCAACTGGATCTGAAGCGTATCCTAGCCATAACATCCTTAGACAATCATGCCTCTTCCAGGCTTCTTGAAAAAATTGGCATGAATTATGAGAGAACGATTATTTTGCCTAATGTTTCTGAAGAGCTTAAGTTGTTTGCATCAGAAATATAATTAGAAAACAAGGGGCCTGGCCCCTCAGTTATTAACGTATTAATAGCTGGGATCAGGCACCTTTATTTAAGCAGACTAATTCTAAGATTCTTTACCTACATATTTAAAAATATTAATCATGAACAAAATAACACCCAATACAACTGCTACTGAGCCGGCAATTGCAACAGGAAGACTTGCCAGACTCCCTGTTACTACCTCAAATACAATGGCCCCCGTCATTAAAGGAAGTCCTATATTATGCAGCCAAAACTGGGTTTTGGCTAACTTGGATTTTGCAGCGGCAGGATATAAATGATAGATTATACCGAACAAAGCCATAGATACCCAGCCTAATAAATTGGTATGGGCATGGATAGATGCAAATCTGTAATCTTGTATAATTCCCATCGTAATTCCCATTAAAACTCCTAGTGTAAAATACACTGCGGCAATTTTTAAATACACTTTCCCCATGTCCTTCCCTCCACATTTCAGAAAAATTATTTTTAATAGGGCAACTGGCAACATCCAATTAGGATGTTACCTGGAAACTTTTTGTGCATAAATCTTGTTTATCAATTAGCTCACTTCAATCCTTCTTCATATTTCCCATTCCATAATGAACTTCCTAGCCAAATAAATGCAATTCCTGCTAGTGGCTGAGCCAAATAATTACCAATAGGAATAAAATCTATAATTGGCACAATGACAAGAATAAGGGCGGCCCAACGAGGAAGTATCGCTTTCACCGCTGTCAGAAGATTGAATACTAACATCCCAATAAAAAAACTAAATAAAGAAATCATAAGACCAATATTTATCTGATTGGGAATAGAACCACTAAATAAGTGTGGTGCATTCTCTTTTAAAACAGGTATAACAAAAGCTTCTGACCAACCAAATCCAGTCCACATTCCCGCCCCCCAAAAATAGATAAGGAATGCAATGAACCCAAATTTCCCCATGTCCTGCATCTGGCGAACATACATCCCTGCAATTCCTAATAAGAGAAAAAGCATACCAATCAAATTAACGTATGAAGCAAGTGTCCGAAGGGATGATATGCTATACATAATTGCAAATAAAACGAAAAGAATTCCCGTAAAGATTAAACACAAACCAGAAAATCTTAGAAATGAAGAAACAGTCAAAAAAAACACCTCCAGTAAATAGTCTAGATCCCCTTAAATGTACTTTCCAATGACTCTCAAAAACAATATCACTCTACTCTCAACAAAATGGAGGGAATTGAAGGGGCAAGCCTCCTTGCGTTACCCCCTGTGGGATCTTGCCTTGCTTTTTTCCCCCAGGAACAGAGCTATTAAATAAAAAAAGAATGTCTTATTCATGGAACAAGACATTCTTTGAAAAAGATATTGGTTTCTTCATTAAACCTTCTCATAATCAACCTGGTAAAAAGCAATTCCTTGGTGAATAAAGAGTTAGATTTTGCACAAAATTTTTTCTTAAGTGAATTATTATATCTTGGATGATATTGGCTATTTAATCACAAACATAATAAGTAAAAGGCAGGAGTTCGTTTCAATATCGAACTCTTACCTATAAAGAGGCTTGATATTCGAGTCTAACTTCTTGGATTCAAATCAGGGTATAGTCTTTATTTGACGCATAATGCAGGGTAATTATTAAAATCAGCCATGATATTGAAAATGGCGTATGTTTCCATTTTTTATTGGTTTAGGTCTTTATCTAATACCTGATAAAGGTCATCAATTGCTTTATTTAAATATCGATAGTAGGTAGCCATGGATAAACTGAATCTCTCGGCAACAAGTTGTTGTGGACGGACTCCTTGAATATAAGTACACTTCAGCAATTTCCCAGATAATCCATCCAGTTCTTCATTATCTGAAAGGAAGTTAATCGCAGCGATCAAATCTTTTTGCACAAGATTCCCTAATTCTATGATAGAATGATCCATTACAATCCGATGGGGAAATAAACAAGTATATGTTTCAGCTAATTCATGATTTCTTAGAAGATTTGAGTATCCTTTTAAAATGGCTTTAAGTAATTGTATGTTATATGCCGTATTATGCTCGGGAGCAGATTCTCCTATTGAACGCTTTGATAGCAATCTGTCTAGTTTTGAGAAGTAATCTTCCTTTGTAAGATCGAGAATAAACGCGCGGAATTCTGTTCCGGAATCGGTTGTGGCGTCAGCCCATGAAGCACGCTCAAAACCGCACCACTCTAAAACAGGAAACCATTCATTTATACATGTAAAGTCCAGGATCCATTCTGATTTCGCAGTATGATTGATTATCGTATTCGTGACGCAAGATCTTATTTCTTCCTCTAGTTCAGGCTCAATTCCAATAAACGAAAGTAAGTACGCATTCGAGGTCTGCTTCCAACTTTTGATAAATGGATGTAGTAATCGCTCACTTGCCAATACATGTAACATCTCAGTATTCAATGGAACCTTCCCGAAAGCAGCAACTATTTCATTTTCCTTCCAAATGGTAATAAATGTGGTGGGGTCTACCTCCCAAATCGGGCGAATTAAATGTTCCATATGAAAATCTTGAGGAGAAGATGGTAATTTATATTGATGATATCGCTTGAATAAGGAAACTATCGTATGAAGGTCACATTCACGACAATCGCGTACTTCAAAGTCATCTAAATTACCTGAGAAACACAAATTCCGGACGAAAGGATTTTCGTGCAAGCTCAATTTATCCAAATTGAGCTTTTGTCTATAAAGTGGATTAGACAGTTCTTCCTTCCGTATCTGCTTTAACGCATTCCGCCGCATTTGTTCATAGGTTTGAGGTTTCCTGAGCATCATATCTTCTAGAGACCAAGATCTTACTGCGTCATGAAGCATCCAGCCATCTTCTTTCAAATTAACAAAGGGCATGCTTGTAAGTTTTCTAAAGGATTCTTGATCGATTTCTTCATTGATAATAGAAGCAAGTCTCTCCTCATTAAACCTCCAAAACACCGATGCTGCTTCGAATATTCTTCGAACAAGAGATGGCAGCCCATCAAGCAGCTCTTCCATTAATACGGCAATAAGCTGGTTTCGTTCAGCTTTAGCAAGCGGCTTATTTTGATTTCCCTTCAGCATCATTTCCGCAGCAATAGTCATGGCGAGGGGGATGCCTCTTGAAAACTGAAATAACAGTGAGTTAGTATCGCTGCTGATTAATCCGCGTTTTTGAGCATACCGATTAACTTCCATTTGAGTTAACGATGGGAGTTCCAGAGTATCGATTAAACTTACCCATCCAGAACGTAACCAGCCTCCTGTAAGAGGGAACCTCCCCGCTGTAATAATTCTGACAGTATCTTCAAACTGCCCTAGCCAATTTGGAAGCCATTCCTCAACAGAGTGCCATTTCTCAAGTGCATCAAGCAATAGAACGATATTGCAGCTTTTTTGCTGTGACCTTACTATCAGCCGTTTTACTATTTCCTCTTGACTTAGTTCAGACAGATTCAGTTCACATGATCCCTGAAGCTGAACAGTCAATTGAACTAACACATCTTCTTTTACCCTAATAGTTTTACTGCCATCTATAATATAAATGTGAGCAGCTTCAAATTCGGACATGAACTGTTGGAGAAGCGTTGATTTGCCGATTCCACTTGGTCCATAAATATGTAGCCATTGCCAGTCTGAATTACCGGCAGCATGTCTTTTAAACATTTCGATTTCTTTCCTTCGACCTACAAAAAAATTCCGTTCTGCACCATAAAGCTTTTCACTTAACTGCATCGCGCACCCCCTTAATAATAAGTAATAAACATTGTTTCATTTTATACATTTTTTAAGAGGGGATTGAAGAAAGGTGCCTGTATGTTACTTTTGGAATCTATTTGGTTTTGCTTTGAAGGGTTAATGGACAATCTTATCTGGAAATGCGACATCGGTCAAACAAAAACTAGTTGCGTTTTCATTAAAAATATGGAAATTTTTAAGTGATGCAAGGCCTGTGGGTCAGGCACCTATCTTGCTCAAGTGGTTTTTCTTTTTTATTTGTCAATATATTTTTTAAATGTCTAGAAGGTACTTCCTCAGATTTTCCTTTGTCTTCTCATCAGCAAAAGAGGCCTCAACACTATTCATGTAAATTATCTTATAATCTTCATCACTCATAGCAAATTCATTACTGACTAGATCACATTCCTTCGCCATGGATGTATCTGATACCGTTCTGTTGTCCGTATTAACGGTTACTTTTATTCCATCCCTATGAAAGTCGTAAATGGGATGCTCACTAAAATGGTTTACTGCTTTCGTTTGGACGTTACTTGTTGGGCACATCTCAAGCACTACCTGTTTTTCCTTTACCATGTTATATGCCTCAACACAGTCTTTAATAAATACACCGTGTCCAATTCTTTCAGCCCCTAACCATTCAACGGCCTCAAGTACATTTTTTCCGATTCCCGTTTCACCAGCATGGATTGTGACTCTATAGCCATATTCCCTGGCCAATGCGATTGGTTCAATGAATTTTCCGCAAAACCCTTCTTCTTCGGAAGCACACAAATCGATCGCGACAACACCTTCACCAAGGAATATCTTACCCTTTTCGACGACCTCAAAAGCACTTTCCACACTCATCGTTCTCATGCATGACAAAATGATATTTCCTTTAATATCAAATTGTTCTTCTGTCTCTTTCATTCCCTCGATCACACTTTGAATGATTTCTTCAACAGATAATCCCATCTGTGTATGAAGTAAGGGTGCAAAACGAACCTCCATATATTTCACATTTTCCTTTGCTGCATCTTCAAAAAGCTCAAAGGAGATTCTTTTCAAATTCTCCTTTGACTGCATCACTAAATTAGGGATGGAGAATCTTTTTAAATATTCATCTAGAGATTCGCAATCCATCGGGGCAATTAGTTCTTCTTTAATCTCTTCTTGATCAAAAGTAGGCAGACTGATGCCTTCTCTCTTCGCGATATCAATAATCGTCTTAGGTCTGACACTCCCATCCAAATGGCAGTGAAGTTCTATTTTTGGCATGTTAGAAAAATTCATCGTTGGTCCTCCTCAATATTTTCAAAAAAAAATTCCTGATTACGAAGAAAATACAAATTAATGCTTGTATCTTCTTCGTAATCAGGAATTATTGGCTCCTGGTAGAAACCTCCAAACCATATTATTGGAGTTATACGAATTTGAGTCGTTCATTTGGTTTTTTAAAAGGATAAATAAATTATTCATTATTGTCAAGGAGTTGAATAGTTCTTCTCACAGGTTAATTTTTTAACCCATTTTTAAAATTATCCTAAACCTTTTTTAATAATCGTAAAAAAATATGAGCTCAAATAAATGAGCTCATCATCATTTAGTTCTAGAAATTACTAACCTTACGTACCTTACCTTCTGCTACAACATCTTTTCTTCTTACATTCGTTTCCCATGCCCGGTCTTCATCCATCATTTTCTTGGCAGCGTAAATGGTCAAGAATTGGATAAAAATGATTGGTATTCCCATAAGGCCAGAGAGAACTTCCAAAGGTGCCAGTCCACCTATTCTCATAAGCACAAGAGCAATGGCAGTCACAAGTGCAGCGACAATTAAGCGCAAACCCTTTGAAGGCTCGAATTTACTCATGTTTTTTGTGCCCGTGTAAGATGCAATCGTATACGTAGTTGAGTCCAGTGTGGTCGTTAGGAAAATCGTTGTAACAACCAGAAAAACGATCATGGCAATCGTAGAAAAAGGTAAAGAAGCAAGTATTTCAGGAATAGCTGTCATTGCATTTTGTTCCTGGACAATATTTAAAACAGGAACTTCCCCTGTTATATATCTATGAACGCCAAGACCCCCGAGGATCCCTGTAGCTACCCACGAAATAAGTGTAGGAGCTAACAAATAAGTTAAAATCATTTCTTTTATCGTTCGGCCGCGGGAGATTTTTGCCGCAAATATACTGTGCAGCATCGCCCATGTGGCACAATATGCAAACCAAAATACGGTATTGCTTTCAAGAGACGAGCTTCCTTGCTGACCTAGTGAATTCGTATTCAGAGACATATCAAGGTAATTAGAAATTAAAAATTTAAAACTATCGGTGAAATAGTTAAGAATGAATATTCCCGGCCCAGCAATCATGATAAATAAAGCAAAAATACCGGCTAAATACATATTTAAGGTACTTAATCGTTTAATTCCTTTTTCTATGCCTAAATAAGCACTTGCGGAGAATAGTATCACCCAGACAATCGTCACAAGTAAGGTCAAACCAAATGTAACCTCGATATTTGCAAGTTTTGATAAATTATACGTAATGATGGGTGTTCCCAATCCTAAGGTAACGGCTGCCCCGGATATGATACTAACCAGGAAGATAATATCGAGGATTTTTCCTCCTGCACCATTTGTAAATTTATCGCCAAAAATACAGCGGCATGCTTCAGAGATTCGCATAAATGGTTTTTTACGCACATGCAAGATATACCCCATTGCAGGAGCTGCCATGACAAAGATAGCAAAGACCTGAAAGCTCCACAAAAACATACTATACGAATTCCCCCACAATAAGGCTTCTGCCGATTTTGCTTCCGCACCAAAAGGAGGGTTCAAAGCAACGTCTGTCCATTGAACCATGCCAGTCCGCATGATCGTCGATCCCAGACCCATTGCAATTAAAATCGAAGCATATTCAAACATGGTGTATTTCGGTTTTTCGGTCGGATCCCCTAAAACCACCTGACCGTACTTAGAAAAGGAGAAAAACAAACCAGCTGCAACCATTAAAGCTCCATACCATAAATATCCCCACGAAAACATTTCAACAACACGATTAAAAATGTCATTCAACAGGCCCAGAGATTTAGCCTCGTTCATAGAAAATGGAATACTCATTCCAAGAATAACTAATACAGATGGGATAAAAATTTTGTAATCGATTAATTTTTCTCTACTCGCCCCTTTTACTCCATTATTCAATTAAATAACCTCCAGCACTAAATTTTTTCTTTAACGCCAGAAAGTAAAAACGTATAGAACTGATGTAAAACCACGAAAACCAACAACATCCTCGAAATAAATTCGAGGGGGAATATGAACAAAAAATTCGGGATGCATATTGGAATCAAGCCGATACGTCTTACTGATCCCAGCATTACAGAGCTAAAAAAATATTGTTTAGAATGGTGAATTTCCTGCATTGGCATTTGCTATTTCATAAGCAATCTTTTGCTAGATTTACGAAATGTGAGAAAAAACATAGAGAATACTTACCCTTTCCATATTGGTTTTAAACACAAAAAAACCAATAAAACTATCTTTCAGGTGAAATATGTATTATGTGATTGACTTCCAATATAGAAAGGACAGGAATCCATCAGTTAGAATGGAAAAACGCGTGATATATGTAAGGAAAACAAGGACAGTTATCTATAAGCAAGGAACAAATTAAAAGGAAGACAACTTGTCTCCTCCATGATGAGGTATTAAATACAGTGATAAATTAACTTTTTAAGTAAAAGGCTTTATGGATTTGTTCCTTTTACAGTAAAAAATTATATTAGGAGAAGTAACTGCATATTTTCTAGCTGTCGAAAGAATAGCAATAACCTTGTTTTATAATCTTTCAGATTGTCTTATTACTTCAGGCTATGCTTGCAAATGAAATCCACAAGTACATTCTTAGCAATACTAAATTTATTGTAACATAATTTTCAGATAATATCGACCATTCCGTGGAACTCTATTCGACAGGTTACTTATTTATGGTTACTACTTCATCATTTGGGATAAAAGAAACAAACCCAATTTCGCAAAAGGTCATTAATGAAATCAGGTCAGACTAGTAAAATTCAAATCTTTACAACCGTGCCTGTTCCTTCAATCTTTATCGTATTAACTTATCGGGGGCACCTTAATTCATAAATGCCCATTGTTGAAAAAAGGACCGGCAGTAAATGCCGCCGGTCTTTGAATTGAAGTACCTTTTCCTTTTGATACTTTCGAATTCATATTACGTTCTAATTTTCTTTTTCCCAATAAGACAAAAGGACCTGCTAATGCAGGTCCACACAAATTAAGATGTTGCTGATACAGCGTATTTTTCTTCCAATGTCCTCTTTAATAATAAAGCTAATTCTAGCATTCCATATTTTCCGGCTTTTGCTTCTGCATCAGAATTATAGTTTGTGTTTGTATTGATATCATAAGTAAAAATGGTACCTTCAGCATCTCTGATAAATTCAATACCAGCAACCTGAATATTATTCCTGGCTAGTACTTCTTTATATTTTTCTAAAATATCGTCCTCAAAATCTTCAATGATCTGGAACTTGGGCTTCTCTTCCACTTCTTCTCCTACCGGGCAGAATAAATCGCCAATTTGGCATGCGTCCGCTGGGCAAAGTTCAAATCCTTCCGAAGTATCAACCCTAACCGCATAAACAAAGTTTCCTCCTACAAATTCACAGCGGGTTATATAGCTTTCAGGAGATTGAATGTATTCTTGAATAAGGGTAATGCCATCGACTGGTTCTTCGAAGGCAGGTCCTTCAACATAAGCTTTTAAAGCTTCTACACTATGGAATAATTGAACACCCAGGCCTTTACCGGCACGATTATGCTTCGTGATAAACGACTGTCCTGCAAATGCTTCGGCTGCCTTTATAATGTTTTGTTTTCCAACCGCTGCAATCGTTTTTGGAGTTTTAACACCAGACTTGTTTAGCTCTAAGTATTGTAAAACCTTACTAACTTCCAGCTTTAGAGCGCTCGTTCCATTTAACACCGTACGGCCATGTGCTTCAAGCCAAGCTAATACTTGTCCAGAAAATTCAGCTGCAAAACGATGATCACGTGTATGAGAAGAAGCACTCATTCGGCTATAGAAAATTCCTTCTGGCGGTTCCGCCGATAAATCTAACGTTCCCTCGTCTAAATGCCATTCTTCATATGGAACACCAAGTTCTTCTAACCTTTTTGTTAAATGGACTGTCCACTCACTATTTTCATGAATTACATATACCTTGCTCATTATTCAGGCCCCTTTCTAGCTCTTTATTAAACTGCGCTTTTGTTCCACTAATGGCATAACCGCCTTTGCAAAGCGTTCCATTTCCTCCAGCTGAGGTGAGAATTGCAATAATAGCAGGTCCAGGCCAGCTTCTTCATATTGTAAAATCCGATCAGCAATTTGCTCTGGTGTTCCTACTAAGTTTGGCCGGAGGCCCCGATTAGAAACTGAGTAATCCTGCAGCTGAATTTGCTGCTCCAATTGTGACTTTGTCGTGAAGTCCTTAAAGCCAGCATATCCGCTGGAATCCTTCACAGTCGTGATTTTTTCAAGCTCAGCCAAAGCCTCTTCTTCTGTATCACGGCAAATAACATAAGCTGCCATTCCGAAAGAACTGAATGGCTCATTGCCAGTTTGTTCACGGCGTGCCTTCATATCTGCTATTTTTCGATTAATCTCTTCAACCGTTCCGCCGTGCATAACATAAGCATCACATTTTTCTGCAATGGTTTGCTTCCCTCTTTCACTTTCACCGCCTGCATAAAGAATCGGGTTAGGTCTTTGAACAGGCTTCGGAACAAGCCTTGTGTCGTTTAAGTCATAAAATTGACCAGAATAATTGAAGATTTCTTCTGTCCATAACCCTTTTAGAACATCAATGAACTCCTCGGTGCGAGCATAACGCTCATCATGCTCTGTAAAAATACCGCCATATTGACGGGCTTCTTCAGCCCACCAAGCTGACACAACATTTAGAGTAAAACGTCCGTTGCTGATTTGATCAATATTTGCTGCCATTTTTGCTGCTACTGCTGGATTATGAAAACCAGGACGAATAGCGGTCATAATTTCTATTTTTTCCGTCACGCCTGCAAGTGCGGCTGCCGTGGACCATGCTTCAAGAGAATCATGGTCCGGCCCTTTAATATCATTTAAATATAACTCAGCTATTAACGTAGTCGAGTATCCCCATTTTTCTGCAGACAGAATGACGTTTTTAGCATATTCAAAGGTTGGCGGCATATTTTCGTCTTCCACATTTCGCAGCCAGCCTCCAAAAATCGGTAACCAAAAACCATATTTCATTTCTCTTCTTTCCTCTAGCATCCTAATTATCTACTTTTCCTATAACTTAAGTTGGGTTTATGAATAAAAAAAAACTCTCCTCCTATGAAGAGAGTTTTATAACCCTCTTCTCATCTATCAAGCGATGTGCTTGCTGGAATTGGCACAGTATTCTTAAGAATCTGCTGCCGAGGCTTCAAAGGGCCAGTCCCTCCACCTCTCTGGATAAGAAGAAAAATATTCAACTTTTAATTTATTTAAAGCGATAATAATTTAAATTAATCAAATTGTCAATAAAATATTTCTAAACTCTAAATATTGTTAATTAGAGTTCCTAATTTGGTTGATTTCTCGATATCCTTCTTCATTCTTTGTTCTTTTTAATATTTATTTTCGGTGTATAAAATGTCAATATATGAATGAGCTGATCTCCCATGTAGGTAGGGGAGTGTGCAAAATCATTTTCAATCCATTCAAGAATCAATCCGATAATACCATGTATACGATAGGTGCTAAAAAGTTCTATATCAATATCAGGGTCTATTTCAGTGGTCAAAAATTCGAATTCTTCCCTGAATAACTTGTCCAGCCTTCTTGTCATTTTCTCATGAAAACTATAGTTTGTTGTTGGACGGAACATTAGCTGATAGAACTTTTTGTTCTCTAAAAAATGTTCGAATTAGATAATCGAATTTGACGGTATCTCATTGAAATCTATGACTGATAAATGAAGATATGGTTTCCGAAAAGCTTCAGTCATTTTATCAAACATATCTTCAATGATCTCATCCAGTAAATCTTCCTTTTTTTCATAATGTGCATAAAAGGTACCGCGATTGAAATCCGCACCCTTTACAATCTCTGTTATCGTAATATCACGTAAGCTTTTCTCCTCCATTAATGATAGTAAAATTTCTCTAAACTTCTCTTTTGTTCTTTTTACACGTCTGTCGGGGTGCTGAATGGACATTTTAAAGCTCCTTCTTACACTTTTAACGTACAAAATGGATACATATGTTGATTATCATACATTTTTATTATTATTGCATATTGAAGCCCTTTCACACATGTTTTATGCTTAAAGTGTTCTATATATCTCGAAATCGAGATATATTCAAATTTATTTTCCACAAAAGGAGGAAGACAAACATGGCAAGATTTGAAGATAAAGTAGTTATAGTTACTGGTGCAGCAGGCGGTATCGGGAAAGAAGTAGTACGAAAATTGGCCGGAGAACAGGCGAAAGTTGTCCTTGTTGATTTAAATGAAGACGCTATCAAAACTGTTCAAGCCGAGCTTGGTTTGACAGAAAAAAATAGCCTAGCGGTAAAGGCGGATGTTTCTAAAGAAGAAAATGTTAAAAATTATGTGGATAAAGCAATGTCTAAATTTGGACGTATAGATGGCTTTGTAAACAACGCAGGCGTTGAAGGTCCAGCTAAGCCACTTGAAGAAGTGACAGAAAAAGATTTTGACTTCGTATATGGTATTAACGTAAAAGGCGTACTTTTCGGTCTAAAATATGTATTACCGATCATGAAAGCACAAAAATCAGGTGCAATCGTTAATACTTCGTCAGTAGCTGGTTTAATCGGCTCACCAAGCATGGTTTTATATAACTCCTCCAAACACGCTGTAATGGGTATTAATAAAGTTGCAGCATTAGAAGCAGCTGCATTTAACGTTCGAGTGAACACAGTCAACCCAGGTGTGATTAATACAAAAATGATGCGTAACATTGAAGAAAACGTTGCACCAGGTGCAGCAGAAGCAGCAAAAGCAGCTTATAATGATGCAGTACCAATGAAACGCTACGGTGAACCTCAAGAGGTAGCTAACGTAATTGCATTTTTACTGTCTGACGAAGCTTCCTATGTGAGCTCATCTTCATACACAATCGATGGTGCTCTATACAACGTATAAAATTACAAAAAAGGTGCCTGGCCCCTCAGTCATTAACTTTTTAACATAGCCGGGGACAGGCACCAATATTAGTTCTCCACTTTTACCTTGAAATGGACACTTCTACTATTTCCCTATTCCATCAAGATTCTTTGCAGAAAATTTATTAAGCAATTCACGCACTTCATCTGTTGACTTTGTGTTCATCAATTGATTTCTTAATTCACTCGCCCCTCGAAATCCTTTGGCATAGATCTTGAAGAAGCGATGAAGAGCCGTGAACGGCCGCAGCTCTAAATGCGAATATTTATCATGGAGATCCATATGCAATCTTAAGAGGTCAAGCAATTCCTCACTGCTATGATCTTTCTTCTCCTTTTCAAAGGCAAATGGATTATGGAATATGCCGCGCCCAATCATTACCCCATCAACGCCATATTGATCGACTAGCTTCAAACCAGTCTGACGGTCAGGAATATCTCCATTGATCGTCAAAAGGGTATCAGGTGCCACCTGGTCGCGAAGTTTCTTAATCTCTGGGATCAGCTCCCAATGCGCAGGCACTTTGCTCATTTCGTCCCTTGTACGCAGATGAATGGAAAGATTAGCAATGTCTTGTTCCAAAATGTGTTTCAGCCAGACCTTCCATTCGTCTACTTCCGTGAAGCCAAGCCTTGTCTTTACACTTACCGGCAAACCTCCTGCTTTGGCCGCCTGAATCAATTCAGCTGCAACTTCCGGGCGACGGATCAGGCCGCTTCCCTTCCCGTGCTGTGCCACATTGGGTACAGGACATCCCATATTGATATCCAATCCCTTAAAGCCCAGTTCCGCCATACCAATACTCATTTGCCGGAAGTACTCAGGTTTATCCCCCCATATATGGGCTACAATTGGCTGTTCATCCTCTGTAAATGTCAAACGCCCACGCACACTATTAATCCCCTCAGGGTGACAATAACTATCCGAGTTTGTAAACTCAGTAAAAAACACATCAGGCCTGGCTGCTTCACTCACCACATGGCGAAAAACAACATCCGTCACCTCTTCCATTGGTGCTAATATAAAAAAAGGTCGTGGTAATTCACGCCAAAAATTGTCTTTCATAATTTAATTCAAATCCTCTCATTATGGGATACCAGGTAACAATTTATCCCAAAAATAAAAAGCAGCATATTTCTGCTACTTATACACTTATACCATGGTTAAGTACTTTTTATCAAACTGATTGGATTTTCACTTCACAATATCTGTAAACAACCAAAATATCTCCTGTTAAAACAACCCCAAACACCATTCCTCTGCGTAGTAAAATAAAGATTTACTAAAAAAGACTGAAAAGAATTGGAGGAACACTTGATTTATAAAACAAAGGTGACTCCGAAATCGAAAAAGACTTCTTTTTACAAAATCAGGGTCGGACTAACCAAAGTTTATTTTAGGGGTTGCCCTCAGTCATGAACGTATTAATTCAGCCGGGGTCAGGCACCAATGTTCTATAAAACGATTGCAGCATAAAAAATAACTTTGACCTTATTCGACAAAGTTATTAGGAGCTTAATCTATTTTTTTGATTGGTCTATTGCTTAATTCCGACACATTCCCGAATCGCTTTTCCTTCAAGCGTAAAAATGCCGCTTCCTTTTGTTTTAACGGAATGGATCATAGCTTGAGCCAATATTTCTGTCTGCAGAGGTTCCTGAGAGCGAAGCAGTCCAAATTTATTAAAAAACTGTATGGCTTTCATTCCGGCAACTTCTATGGGTCTATCACTATTTTTTCGGATCAATACAGGCGGGTTAAAGATGGATAGCTTTTGAAATCCTAAAGCTTTTACCGCTTCTTCTAACTTTCCCTTCATCCTTGTATAAAAAAAGAGAGAATTAGGCGAAGAGCCCCCCGAAGATATTAAAACATAAGTGTTCACATTGTTATCTCTGGCCGTTTTCGCAAATTGATATTGATAGTCGTAATCGATTTTCCATTGAGCTTCTTTACTTCCCGCAGCTTTCAAGGTAGTTCCCAGACAAGAAAACAAAACATCGCCCTTCACCAAGTGCTTCCAATGTTCTGATTGATTAAAGTCAATCACATGCACCTTTAATTTTTCATGCTGGATAGGAAGATCCCGTCTGACAAAAATATCAACCTGATGAAAAGAATCGTCTTCCAGTAATAAATCCAGCAAGTCCTTGCCTGTTGCTCCCGTAGCCCCTATTATCAATGCGTGCATTTTCTTCTCCTCATATTTTAAATAGTTTCTTTGACATAATATAACACGTTGCTCTAATATAGGGAATCAAGTCTTGCCTGGCTTCTTTCTGCTTCTAATTTTTGTTTCTCTCAAACTGGCGAAATAAAAATCAGGCTATTTTTTGAGATTTAAATTAGGAAAATACTATTTCGCACATTCCGGTTGTTCAGTTTCTTTTTGTTTGAGTGAAGCCATACCTGAATAAATACTGGTATAAAGGGTAATATACCTCTATAAAACTTTTATGAGGTGATGGAAATGTCTAACCGGATGAACCAAGAAGAAATAGAAACGTTTAGAGAGTTAATCAAAGACATAGACACGGCCATGCTGACTACGGTAACTGAAGAAGGACTTGTTTCCCGTCCCATGAAAACACAGGAAGTAGAGTTTGATGGGGACTTGTGGTTTTTCACTAAAAAAGAGACGAATAAATATGATGAAATTTTACATGACCAGGATGTTAATGTGGCTTATGCAGGTAAATCCTATGTTTCCGTCCGCGGAAAAGCGGAAATCATTGAGGACTTAGACAAGAAAAAGGAATTGTGGAGCAAAGCATATGAGAAAATTATGCAAACTTCCTATGATGATCCTAATGTTGTCTTAATAAAGATAAAAGCAGAAGCAGCCGAATATTGGGAAACTGGTAATTTTACGAAGAAGATTGCCTTTCTCTATAAACGGATGACAGGGCAAAGCTCTAAATCGTCAGATGTTAATGAAACGGTTGAATTGAATAAATAACAGCAAAAAAGGGTTGTCTAATTATAGGACAATCCATTTTTTTATTGAGTAATGTTGTTACATTTGCAGCTATATTAATTTTCGGTTTCATACTTAATTCGATTATTTAGCTCTACCTTTTAACCTTCATTTAGGTATTGCAATAATTGAAAGCTCCCATTTCCCCTTTTATGCTTGTTTTCAATGAAAAGGAGCCTGCCCTTCCCCCAATCATTAACGTATGAACGAAGCCGGCAAAATATCAGCACTACACATTCACCTCGCCAAAGCTAACCCCGGCCGGTAAATATCTAATCCATGCTTCTCAAATCACCAGCCAAATTTAATTAACAATTCCTTTTCAAAAAAGCGAAAATAAATAGATTAATTTATAAAACTGATGTATTTTGTTATTCTAGTAAATATGCATATTGGGCAGCTTAGGAGTGGATATTAACCGTGAACAAAAAAGACATCGCACAGATTCGGAAACAATTTAAGCTAAATAATGACTTACTAAAGATCTCAGATATTTTCAATGTCTATATTATGAAGGAATCAAGCGAGATATATCATTATGAGAGCCAGCCTTTTGAAATGCTGGACCAGGATCAGCAGGAGCTATTTATGGATAACTTCAAAAAGCTGCTTGGCGGCCAATTGGATGAAAAGCTCTTTGAATTAAAGTTTCAGAGGGATGCCGAAAACAGCAGTCAGCTCATCCTGCATCAAGGATTGCTAAGCAGTGATGCGGAAGGCTGGACGGATCAAATGCTTCAGATAGTCAGCAAAATGCTGGGAATCCGGCAATATGAAAAGGATATTGTCGTTACCTTCATTCGCGGGGAGTATCTTAAGCCAATGAAACGCCGCAATGCAGAAGCCGAAGAAAGTGAACGGGATGCCGTTTATTCTCATCCCTTTATACTTTGCAGTATAAATAACACGCAAGAACCGAAGAAAGAACTGCTTTTTGACTATGTAGAAAAGGAATTTAAATATCATTTTACTGTTGATCCGATTATCAACCTCAAATCACCCATTTCAGGGTTCCTATTTCCTTGCTTCACCGACCATGCAGCTGATGTCAATCACGTCTTGTATTCAGCAGGCAAGGTCCATGAGCCCGACCACCTGTTCATAGAGGACGTTCTAAACGGGGAAGAAACGATGACCGCCCAGGATGATAAAATCGTTTTCGAGGAAATTATTAAAGACGTAACAGGAGATCAGCTAAGCACATCAACACTTTCCAATGTATATGAAGAGATTAACCGGATGATCGTGGAAAACGAAGAGGATGAACCGCCGAAGCTGGATTATCAAGACGTAGAACGTGTTTTAAAGGTGAGCGGTCTCGAAGATATTAATTCAGAAAAGGTCCAATCCGCTTATCAAAAAATTATCGACGATGACAAATATGAAATAAAGGCAAACAGCGTCCTTCCTAAATTTAATTCAAAATCAATAAAAATCAGCACGAAAGCAGCCAACATTTCCATCAGCCCCCAGGATCTTAGATATGTTAAACAAGTCCATTTTGACGGCAAGCGTTACCTGATGATCGAAGTGGAAGAAGATACCGTGATTGAAGGCTTCACGATGATTCCCGAAACTTTTGGCGGGGGTTCGGATAAAGAATAAAGAAGCAGGTAAACGGTTGTGGTAAACTTGCTTCATTCCGAAAGAAATGCAGGTCTGCGCTCCCTATACTGAGGATATTAAAATGATAGGTTTGTCTATCTTTCTATAGGCTCTTTTCATATAGATTGTTGTTATTGGACTATAAAGCTTGCCCGTTGATTTCCGCTCCAGTCACGCAGCGAACCGCGGGGAGGAACGGGAGCCTCCTCGGCGTTTCACGCCTGCGGGGTCTCCCGCTCCCTCTCTTCCCGCAGGACATTGAATAAGCTTCCTCGAATAAGCACTGCACGAAGAAAATGCGAATGCATTTT
>NZ_JAGGQS010000044.1:0-12378 GCF_018613175.1 Bacillus sp. ISL-47
CGGAAATCTAAGCAAGCAGAGGAAGATGGTCGCCATAGAGGGTTCATGAAGCCGGAAATTTAAGTAGTCAGCAGGAAAAGGTCGTCATAGAGGGTTCATGAAGCCGAAAATCTAAGTAGGCAGCAGGAAAAGGTCGTCATAGAGGGTTCATGAAGCCGAAAATCTAAGTAATCAGCAGGAAAAGGTCGTCATAGAGGGTTTATGAAGCCGGAAATCTAAGTAATCAGCAGGAAAAGGTCGCCATAGAGATTTTATGAAGCCGAAAATCTAAACAAGCAGAGGAAGATGGTCGCCATAAAGAAAACAAATAGTAAAAAAGAAAAAAGCACGGAACCTTCCTCCGTGCTCATTCCCCATCTCATCCAAACGCTCTCTTCAGTCTCGCCAGTCCATCCGCCAAGACCTCATGCGGGCAGGCGATGTTCATGCGGACGAATCCTTCACCGCCTGGGCCGTATTTTGGACCTGGTTCGAGGGCGAGTTTTCCTTTTTCCAGCAGCTGCTTTCTAAGCTCCTCATCAGTCATATCTAGCCCGCGGCAGTCGAGCCATAATAAATAGGTACCATCAGGCTCAATCATCGTAATGCCAGGTAATTCTTCTTTAATAAACTTGGCGGCTGCCTTTTTGTTTTCCTCCAGATAGTCCATTAATCCATCCAGCCATTTTTCGCCGTGGCGATAGGCTGCTTCCATACCGATGATTCCGAAGGCGGACAGGGTGAAAAAGCCTTGTTTGCCCTGTTCCTCCTGGAAGGTTTTCCGCAGTTGTTCATTGCTGATGACTGCAGCGGATGCCTGGATTCCTGCGAGGTTCCATGTTTTCGTCGGAGCGATGCATGTGACTGTAATATCAGCGAGTTGCTGACCCAGAGAAGCAATCGGTGTATGTTTATTTCCTTTGAAAATCAAATCGGAGTGGATTTCGTCCGAGAGAATGATACAATCGTATTTTACGCACAGCTCTCCGATTTTCAGCAGCTCTTCCTCAGTCCAAATTCTCCCTCCCGGATTATGCGGGTTGCACAGCAGGAATAACTTCACGCCTTCCTTAAGCTTGCTTTCAAAATCCTCAAAGTCAATCTCATATCTGCCGTTTTCGAGCTTTAGCTGGGAATTAACAACTGTACGCTCATTTTTTTTAATCATTTCGAAAAAAGGTGTATAAACCGGAGACTGAAGCAACACTTTATCATCTTTTTCAGTAAAAGCCTGGATAGCTGTGGCAATGGAAGGAACGACTCCAGTGCTGTACAGGATCCAGTCTTTTTCAATTTCCCAGCTATGCCGCTGCTTGAGCCACTGTACGATCGCTTCAGCAGTAGAATCAGGCGCGTATGTATAACCAAAGATGCCGTGATCCAATCTTTCCTCAAGTGCTTTCTTTACTTCTTCAGGTGGCTGAAAGTCCATATCCGCCACCCACATTGGCAATACATCTGTTGTGCCGAAAACAGCCTTGGTCATATCCCATTTTACAGAAGCTGTATTTTCCCGTGCGATTTTTTGATGAAAATTAAATTGATTCATTCCTGTCACCGCCTATATGATTCTTTTATGTATCCTGACTCTATGATATGATATTGATACTAAAAATTAAAACAAAGCGGCTTCAGTCTGGCAGCCGAACGATAAAAGGTGATAAAGCATGGAAATTCAGCAAACAAACCTTTTGCTTGTCCACACTCTGGATCAATGGGATCCATTTGGAATCGGACCAGGCAATTATGATACAGAAATCGCAGATTCAGTCCAGGCTGTTCACGATCTCGATGATAGGGACAAGCTTGCAAGGAAAATACAATCCATATATGAATTCTCCTTTGAGGAGATCATCCCCTTGGAAAAATGCAAGGAAATCTCCGCCCAGCTTCTTGATATCAAGAATAATGGTTCATGCACCATTTAATTATTCTAATACCGCAGTTTAGACTGCAATGAAACGGCAGCCCTCCCCGGTTTGCCGTTTTTTCGTCTAAACGCTCTCTGCAGTCTTCATAAATCTTTTTATATGCTGAAGGACATCTTCCGGACGTTCTTCAGGTACGAGATGACCGGTATCTTTTAAAATAACCAGCTTGGAGTTCTTCAAATCTTTATTCAGTCTTTTCCCGATGTGAAGAGGGACTACCCTGTCATGCTCTCCCCAAATTAATAGGCATGGAGTTTCGATCCTTTTCAGGGCAGCCGGAGGCAAGTCCCCTTCCCGGTCGCGGATCATCCTGGTTAGTGCACGGAAAATATCATCCTCTAAAAATGGCGACAAATATCCATAGAGCATCTCGTCATCGATCATGGAATGGTCATGGACGACATTTTTCAGATTCTGCTTGACCCCGGAACGCTGTAAATATAATTTTACATACAAATGAAAGAAAGGTATGTAGCTGGAAAAGATAATATGGGGTTTCATCCTTTTCATATAGCCGGAGCTGCATAACAATACCGCTTGGTCTACAAGTTCAGGCCTGGAATGGGCGACATTTAAAACAATCTGTCCTCCCATAGAATGGCCAACTAATGTAACTTTTTCAAAGCCAAGCTTTTCTGATAGCACGATGACTGTTTTTGCCAGGTTTTTGTATGAGTAAACAAACTGCCGGGACTTCCCGCTTTTGCCAAAGGGCGGCAAGTCAATAGAAACAACATTGAATTCCGTTTTCAATAGAGGAATCAGCCTGCGAAAGCTAAACGTGGATGACAGGAAGCCATGCAGCAGGACCAGGGTTTCCCTGGAAGATTCGTGTTTATAATACTCATAGTAAACCTCAGTACCATTAATCGGTTCTGTTCCTGAAAATGCTATCTCTTCCATTGGCGTTCCCCTCCTTGCTTTTTAGACGATAAGAAATTAACGGGCGGCAGCAAGCCCTGGCAGGATCGTTGGATTCAGCGGGCTAAATGGGCCCGAAAATGGATGTTTCCCTATATTTTCCCCTCAATCTCCATCCTGACACATAGGATTTTATAAATTTTAAAATATAATATAAGTGAAGCATATATTTTCGGCCGTTTTTGCTATAATGGAACTATTTTATAGAGTAAATCACTAAAGGATGGGAGCGACAAAGATGAAATTAACAGATAAACAAATAGAGATTTTGGAAATTTTAGAAAATAATAGTGCGCGGATCCCCGTTGAAGACATTGCGAAAATGGCTGAATTGAGCATTGAAGAGACAAATGAGGCGTTAGAAAAGCTTGAGGAATTAAAGGTTTTAGTCAGATATAATTCGGTTATTGATTGGTCGAAGGTGGATGGGCATGAGGGTGTTACCGCGATGATTGATGTGAAGGTGGCTCCTAAACGCGGGGTAGGCTTTGACGAGGTTGCCCAAAGAATTTATCGCTTTAAAGAGGTAAGATCTGTGTATTTGATGTCTGGCGCCTATGATCTTTCCGTCATTATTGAGGGCCGTTCCATGAATGAGGTTGCACGGTTTGTTTCTGAAAAATTGTCAACACTCGACTCGGTCCTGTCTACAACGACTCATTTTATTTTGAAAAAGTATAAGCATGACGGAACAATCTTTGAACAAAATGAAGATGACAAACGAATCGTGGTGTCTCCGTAATGAACCGTACTAAAACGTATCTTTCCAAAACGGTTGAAGAGCTGAAGCCTTCGGGAATTCGCCGCTTTTTTGACCTGGCTGCAGGAATGGAAGGCGTTATCTCGCTGGGTGTGGGGGAGCCTGACTTCGTTACGCCCTGGTCTGTAAGGGAGGCTGCGATCCTGTCCCTTGAACAAGGGTATACCTCTTATACAGCCAATGCCGGTTTATTGGAGCTTCGGGAAGAGATTGCGGGTTATTTGCAGAAAAGTTTCGGTGTGTCCTATTCTGCTGAAAAGGAAATCATCGTCACAGTCGGTGCGAGCCAGGCCTTGGATATTGCTCTAAGAGCCATCCTTGATCCCGGTGACGAAGTAATTGTTGTCGAACCTAGCTTTGTTTCCTATGTCCCCTTGGTAGCTCTTGCGGGCGGAGTGCCTGTACAAGTGCAAACGCTAAAAGAGTTCGGTTTTAAAATTCAGCCTGAACAGCTGGATAAAGCAATCACAGGACGGACAAAAGCGATTATGCTTTGTTCTCCGAATAATCCGACAGGAACAATGCTTAGCAAAAGTGAGCTCGAGGAAATTGCGCAGATCGCAGAAAAGTATGATCTGCTAGTGCTGGCAGATGAAATTTATGCAGAGCTGGCTTATGAGGGAGAATATACAAGCTTTGCTGCCATCAGCGGAATGCGGAAAAGAACGATTTTAATTTCAGGGTTTTCAAAGGGGTTTGCGATGACAGGCTGGAGGCTGGGATTTGTTTGCGCGCCGGAGGAAATCTCCCAGGCTATGCTTAAAATCCACCAATATGCCATGATGTGCGCTCCGACTATGGCGCAATTCGCTGCCCTGGAAGCTTTAAAAACAGGCAGGGCAGATGTAGAAGAAATGAAAAAAAGCTACAGGCGCAGGCGGAACTATTTCGTTCAGTCACTTAATGAGCTAGGATTAACATGTCATGTGCCGGGTGGAGCATTTTATGCGTTTCCGTCTATTGAAAGTACAGGCTTGACCTCTGAAGAATTTGCAGAAGAGCTATTATTGGCAGAAAAAGTAGCAGTCGTGCCAGGCAATATCTTTGGAGAAAGCGGGGAAGGACATGTGCGCTGCTCCTATGCTACGTCTATGGAACAGCTGCAGGAGGCCATAAAGCGGATCGGCCGTTTCCTTGAACGAAGACGGAGTCAAAAGGCATAAAAAAAGGACAATCCATAACAGATTGTCAACTTCAAAAAGGGGGGAATACTAGAAAGCCTTATACTACAAGGCTAACCAGTATTCCCCTTTTTATACTTGGATTTTAAAATTTATTTATTATGATATTTGATTTCGTAGAGCATTTGCATAACCCTCAGAAAATCCTCTTCACTGATTTCCTTTGCTTTTCTTAGTATGAGCTTTGCCTTTTTTGTGCCTATTTCACGTACAAGCTGTTCAATTTCATAATCGATTCCAGTCTGGTTCGTCTGCAGCTCCTGTTCAAGCAGCTCTGAGGCAGGTATATCAAGTGCTGTTGAAATTTTTAAAACAGTTTGGGTATCCGGAATTTGATCCCCGTTTTCGTATTTTGCAATGGTACCAGTTCCAACCCTCACTTTTAACGCAAGCTGCTGTTGGGACATATTCGCACGTTCCCGGCATGCCTTTATGTTATTGCCAATGTTTGACATGATCCATCACCCCTTTTATCATTTTCTCCTATTACTAGTTTATCATGTGGGGCTGTTTGTTATGGATGCTCTTCGTGAACATTTCGTTAACATCTCCGGCAAGACCGGACAGTAAGAGCTTCCTCAGGAAGTTCCCGAAGAGCATAAATGGGAATTCAAACTGTCCGGACATGCCTGATTGGTTCCTTGTTGTTAAAGAGCTGTAATGATGAAAGTTTCACTTAATTAACTATAGGATCCCAAACGAATGAAGGAAAACAAATATAATTGCCACGGGGACAAGATACCGGATGGAAAGGTACCATAAGTCAAAGATCAGGCCAATCCCCTTTGTGCCGGCATTCAGTTCCTCCTTTACAGTTTGACGGGGGATTCTATATCCCACGAACAGAGAAATACATAATGCTCCAAGCGGAAGGCCGATATTGCTGGTGATAAAATCAGCCAAATCAAAAATGGTTTTATTAAAAATCAGTACATCCGACAAAACGCCAAATGAAAGGGCGCTTGGAACGCCTGCAAGGAAAATAAGCAATCCGAAAGACCATGCCGCTGTTTTTCTTTTTTCGGTTTTATCCTTTACCAGGGCTGCCACCCCAATTTCCAGGATGGAAAAAGCGGATGTTAAGGTAGCGAATAAAAGCAGCACGAGGAAGATGGTTAAAAAGATACCGCCAAACGTGATTTCATTAAATACGGCAGGCAGTACGACAAATACCAGACCTGGTCCGGCACCAGGTTCAAATCCCAAAGCGAAAACCGCAGGGAAAATAACCAAGCCTGCCAAAAGGGATATAATAATGTTTAAGCCGACAACGGAGAAGGCGGATTTTGTCAGGTTATCTTCTTTGGAAAGGTAAGAAGCATAGGTAACCATGACGGAAATCCCTACGCTCAGTGCAAAAAAGGACTGTCCAAGCGCAAGAAGGACCGTTTCGGCATTCAGGTTAGTAAAATCAGGCTTTAATAAAAACTTTACGCCCTCGAGCGCACCTTCCAGGGTAAGCGAACGGAAAACTAAAATGACAAAAAGAATAAATAAAGCAGGCATCATATATTTGCTTGCCCGTTCAATCCCTTTTTGAATGCCGCCCTGGACAACTGAAATAGTCATTAGCATAAAAAACAATTGCGCAACAACAACCTCTGTTGGATTCGCAATAATATTTTCAAAGAGGGCTGCATATTCCGCCTGTGAAAGGCCGGTTAAAGTTCCTGTAAAGCTTCTCCACAGGTATGAAAGAATCCATCCGCCGACAACACTATAAAAGGAAAGGATAATAAACGAGACAGCGACTCCGCCAATCCCAAGCCAATGCCAGCCAGATCCGGGTGCTAAAGTCCTGTAGGCTGTAACAGCATCTTTTTGTGTTCTGCGGCCAATAATAAATTCAGCAATTAAAATGGGAGCCCCAATAAAAATGGTTAAGAGAAGAAAAATGGCAAAAAAGATTCCGCCCCCATTTGTGCCGGCCATATAAGGGAACTTCCAAATAGCTCCCAAGCCAATGGCAGATCCTGCAGCGGCTAAAATAAAACCAAGTTTTGAAGTCCATTGTTCATGTTTTTTCATAAATAGCTCCTTTAAAATAATGTGAAACTTCTTTAGCTGGAGAACTTTTACCCTTATGTAGGAAAGACCCCAAAAAAGATATTTGTCCATCTTACTATGATTTACGAAAATTGTGTAGGGTGATACTATTGTTTGCAGAATGTTTCTTTATATTAGGGCTCTATTAGAGTTCAGTGTTGGTATTGGCACGATGTTGATTGGAGCGGAAATGAGGATGGAAGGAAAATTGGGGTAAAATGGATTGATCGTTAATCCATTTTCATTTTTGATATTTTTCTTAAGTTATGGTATAATTTTTTATTGCGTATAAAGAGATAAAATTTGAATTTAAATAGGAGTGTTTTCATGTCTGAGAAAATCGAAGTAGGCAGTGTTATTACAGGAAAGGTTACGGGTATTCAGCCATACGGTGCGTTCGTTGCACTGGATGAGAATACACAAGGATTAGTCCACATTTCCGAAGTAACTCACGGATTCGTGAAAGATATTAACGAACATCTTAAAGTGGGCGATGAAGTAAAAGTAAAAGTTTTATCTGTTGATGAAGAAGCAGGTAAAATCGGATTATCAATCCGCGCAACTGAAGAAGCGCCTCAAGCAGAAGCAAAAGCTAAGAAGCCTCGCAAACGCCAGGCAGCGCCAATCAAAATGGAAGACGAATCTGCACAAGGATTCAACACACTTAAAGATAAGCTTCAAGAGTGGATTGAGCAATCCCAGCGCGAAGACCTTATCAAGAAGTAATACATGGGAAGCCGGGCCTTTGCCCGGTTTTTTATTTTATTGGCTACAAAGCTGAATCAGAGTAACAGGCTGTGCTGGCAAAAGAACTTTAAATACGCAAAAATTATTTGCTTTTACATGCAAAATGAGCGTGCGCTCGACAAAATATTTTGCATGTAAATTACATAGAAACACCTACCTGAACCATTTTTAACGTTAGAATTCAGAAAAGTGACGTAATTTTGTGTTTTGGCATTAATCTTGCAAAGGATACTCTAAATGGATGGTTTAAGGCGTGGTGATTTTGACACCAGTTGTTTGGAGCAGAAGTGCGCGATCGTCGAAAATGCACTCGCATTTTCTTCTTGCCGTAATTAGTCGAGGAATCTTAATCAAATTACTGCTGGAAGATCGAGTCAGGCTTATTGTTTGAGGAGGTGGCCCGACCGCAAGCGGTCCGCTGGAGTGCTGGAGTTAGAAATCAACAGGCCAATTGAAACAGAGGTATTATTTAAAGGAGGAACATATATGGAAGAAACGACAGGGAAGAAGATTCCATTCTGGATGGCTATGCTGCCGTTAATCGTCATGATCGCTGTTATGGCTGTCACGATTGTAAAATTTGAGGGAAGCCCGCATGTACCATTAATTACGGGCACAATTGTATCCGCTTTCATTGCCTGGCGTTATGGATTTAAATGGAACGATATAGAAGAAGGCTTTTATAAAGGGATTCGATTGGCTCTTCCTGCCATCCTTATTATCATTATGGTAGGCCTGACGATTGGTTCGTGGATAGGCGGCGGAATTGTCGCAACGATGATTTATTATGGATTAAAACTTATTACGCCTTCCATGTTCTTAGTTTCAATATGCGTTATCAGTGCAATTGTTACACTGGCGATTGGAAGCTCCTGGTCCACGATGGGAACGATCGGGGTTGCAGGCATGGGAATTGGAATCAGTATGGGCATTCCAGCTCCGATGGTGGCAGGAGCCATTATTTCAGGTGCGTACTTTGGGGACAAGATGTCGCCGCTTTCCGATACAACTAATTTGGCTGCAGGGATTACCGGCACCGACTTATTTGAACATATTCGCCACATGTTTTACACGACCATCCCTGCTTTGGTGATTGCAGTCATTGCGTATTGGATTATGGGCAGGCAGTTTGGCAGCAGTACATTAGATAATGAAAATATTACAGAGGTCATGAAGGTGCTTTCAGAGAGCTTCGTCATTTCTCCTTGGCTTCTCCTTGTACCTGTACTGGTTATTTTCCTGGTAGCCAAAAAAGTTCCGGCCCTGCCTGCATTGGCGGCTGGAGTTGTGCTTGGCTGGCTCTGCCATATTTTCGTTCAAGGTGGTTCAGCAGGAGATGCTGTAAATACGCTGCAGGGCGGCTTTTCGATTGAAAGCGGAAATGGCCTTGTGGATGACCTTTTCAACAGAGGCGGCATCGATGATATGATGTACACCGTTTCCCTGACCATTGTCGCGATGACCTTTGGTGGTGTCATGGAACAGACAGGGATGCTAAAAGCGATTGTCGACCAGATTCTGAAGCTTGCCCGTTCAGCTCGGAGTCTTGTAGCTACAACGGTTCTATCATCCTTTTTCACAAATATTGCCGCAGCAGAGCAATATATATCCATCCTGCTGCCTGGAAGAATGTATGCACAGGCCTATAAGGACAAAAATCTGCAATCCAAAAATCTTTCACGCGCACTAGAGGACGGAGGGACTGTAACTTCTGTATTTGTCCCGTGGAATACTTGCGCGGTGTTTATCTTTTCTACACTTGCCGTGCATCCATTTGAATACGCCCCATATGCGATATTGAATTTCACCGTGCCAATCCTGGCCATCATCTTTGCCATGCTTGGCTACAAAATTACTTTTATGAGTGATAAAGAGCGAAAAGAAATGGAAGCAAACGAACAAAAGGCATCTTAAAAAAGAAGGCTCTGAAAATTTCAGAGCCTTTCGCATTATTTTGATTAATGGAAAATGAACTGGGTAAAGGTAAATTGAAGCAACCCAGTTCACTTATGAATATGGGCTTTCATTTTGTCAAAGAATACATTTTGTTGAAAGGAGTGACAGTTATGTCAGAGCAAACATTGTACGAAAAAGTAGGCGGTGCGGAAGCCATTGAAAAGGTAGTGGATTATTTTTATGAAGAGCTAGTATTGAAGGATCCGACCGTCAATCAATTCTTTGAGAACACTGATATGGTTAAACAAAAAAGCCATCAATCGAAGTTCATCAGCTATGCACTCGGAGGGCCAAACCAATATTCCGGCAACTCGATGGCAAAAGCGCATGAAGGCATGAATTTGCAGCCGGAACACTTTAACGCCATCGCTAAGCACCTCCATGACGCGCTTGCCCACTTCGGCGTGAGCGAGAGGGATATTGACGAAGCATTAACCCGAGTTGCAGCGCTTCGGGACGATATTCTATATAAATAAAGCTCCCCGCAGGGAGTCTTTATTTTTAGCTAATAATAGCTGTCTGACGTAATTTTGCTTGGAAAAGAGCGGATATACCCGTTTTATCCGCGGAATTTTGAATATAACCGCCATAAACTGTAAAATCACTGTCTCTTCAAAGCAGCAATCCCCGCCCTTTTAGATATATCAACGAAAATCCGATTATATCAACGAATCACCTACTCGCAGCCCCAATTAGCTATTCTCCTTCTTAACTCCATACTTTCGCAGCCTGTATTGCAGGTTTTGCCGGCTCATGCCAAGAGATTTTGCGGCTTGGGTTATATTATTGTCATGATGCTTGAGCACTTTCTTTAGATAATAGGTTTCAGCTTCCTGGATGTATTGCTCAAGCGGCTTGATCGGCTTGTTTTTCTGGATCAGCAGGTCGTCCATCGTGCTGGTCTCGTTCTGTTCCTCCTTGAATTGCGGTTTGTTGCGGAAATGGAGAGGCAGGTGAACGTAGCTGATAGCTTCTTCCTGGTCGATCAGATTCATGGCGCCTTCAATAATATGCTCCAACTCGCGGACATTCCCAGGCCAGTCGTATTGCTCGAATTTGTTCATCACGTCTTCATCCAGCTCAGCGACATTCATTCCAAAGAGCTGATTGTATTTTTCTATAAAAAATTGAGCGAGGTCCCGGATATCTATTGTTCTCTCCCGTAAAGGAGGAATAAAAAGAGACACGACACTTAGCCTATAGTACAAGTCCTTCCGCAAACGGCCATCCGAAATTGCATCGATTGGATCCTCGTTGATTGTGGCGATTATTCTTACATCAACGTTCCGATCTTTCGTATCGCCAATCCGACGGACCGTTTTTTCCTGCAAAACTCTTAAAAGCTTCGCCTGCAGGGATGGATTTAAAGAGTTAATTTCATCCAGCAGCAGTGTTCCTCCATCTGCCTGCTCAAATAGACCCGGGCGCTCAATCGAACCGGTAAAGGCGCCTTTTTTTGTACCGAACAAAAGACCCTCTATCAAGCTATCAGGCAATGCCGCACAGTTTTGGGAGATAAATGGTTTTGAGGAGCGGCTGCTGCCGTTATGGATGCTTTGCGCAAAAAGTTCTTTCCCGGTCCCGGTTTCTCCGATGACCAAAACAGACGAGCTTGTTCTGGTCGCTCTTTTGCTTGCCTCGATCACTTCCCGAATCTCATCGCTGCTCCCTATAATGCTATCAAAGGTGTAGCGGGTATCTCCTCGTTTGTTCATGTTTTCCCTGATTAGCTTTTCAAGCTTTGTAACATCACGGGCAATTTCCATGGCGCCTATTTGTACATTTTCCTCAATGAGAGGAAAAGTGTTATTAATCGTTGTGATTTCCTGGCCTTTATTATTAAAGTACGTTTGCTTGGCGTTTTTAATATCCCTGCCCTTTTGGAGGGCTTGAAGGAGTGTGCTGTCCTCGTTGTGGTTAAAAGAAAAGACATCAAGCAGGTTCTTATCCAATACATCTTCATAGTCCATGCCTTCTATCTCAGCCATTTTTCTATTGTAGATAATCGTTTTTCCTTCGTCATCTACAACATGGACACCCACATCGATTTCATCCAGTATTCGCTGAAAGGTCCTATTTTTTAATTGAAGCTGTTCGAATTCAAGCTGATTCATTTTGGTCTCCTCATCCTGTATTTTATTTAATAGTATAAACTAAATTGAAATAGTGCAATGGAAATTTGCACCTAAAGATAAAAACGGCTTATCAATGCGCAAAAATATTTTGCTTTCAAAAACAACAAACCTTTATTTAACCGCTTTTTAAAGTTGGCACAGTTCTTGCATTATAAAACGACGGATGCAAAAAAAGACTTAAAGGGGGATGGAATCATGGTACAGTCGTACAAACATGAACCTTTCACAAATTTTAAAGCAGAAGAAAATCGCGAAGCATACTTACAGGGATTAAAAACAGTCGAAGGCTATTTAGGCCAAGACTATGACTTGTTAATTGACGGAGAGAGAATCTCCACTGATGATAAAATCGTCTCAATCAATCCTTCTAATAAAGAAGAAGTGATTGGCCGTGTTTCAAAGGCAAACCGCGAGCATGCCGAGAAAGCAATGCAGGCTGCTGTTGAAGCGTTTAAGACTTGGAGAAAAGTAAAGCCGGAAACACGCGCAGATGTGCTGTTTAAAGCTGCTGCGATTATCCGCCGCCGCAAGCATGAGTTTTCTGCCCTTTTAACAAAGGAAGCAGGAAAGCCTTGGAATGAGGCAGATGCTGATACTGCGGAAGCGATTGACTTCCTTGAGTACTATGCACGCCAAGTATTAAGAATTAAAGACGGTGTTCCCGTAAACAGCCGTCCGAATGAATATAACCGTTATGACTATATTCCATTGGGAGTAGGCAT